>JAYVXQ010000537.1:0-27824 GCA_043785025.1 Acetobacteraceae bacterium | reverse complement strand
CGGCGAGTGCCGCGCTGGCGGCGGCGGTTTTCTCGGTGATTTTGCTGGTGCCGGGGATTAAATCCGCGGGTATTGGTTTTGCGATCGCCCATGGGCTGACGCTGCTGGCGCTGTTGGGTGCGCCGCGGGTCGCGTATCGGTGGTTTCGCGCCAGGGGTCAGAATCAGGCGGCGGAGCCCGATGCCACGTCCGTGCTGGTGCTGGGGCAGACGGAGGATTGCGATCTGTTTTTGCGGGCTTTGGCTCGGGATCGTCGTCAGCGCTTCCGGGTCGAGGGGCTGATCACCCTGGGCGACCGCCAGGTTGGGCGCGGGATTCATGGGCATTTGATTTTGGGCGCGATGAAGGACATGGGCGCGGTCCTGCAGCGGCTGCGCGATGAGGGGCGGCTGCCGGGCATTCTGGTGATGGCGACGCCGGATTTGCAGGGGCAGATTTTGGCGGGCGTCGTCGCACAAGCGGATCGGTTTGGATTGCGGATGCGGCGGGCGCCTCGGCCAACGGAGCTGGATCAGAGCCTGACCTCGGCGGAACCGAAGCCGGTGGAGCTGCGACCGATCGCGATCGAGGATTTGCTGAACCGTCCGCAGGTGCCGTTGGACAGGGATGGGATGGCGCGGTTGATCCAGGGGCGGCGGATCATCGTGACCGGCGCGGGGGGGACGATCGGCAGCGAGTTGGCGCGTCAGGTCGCGGCGTTCGGGCCGGGGACGCTGGTGTTGATTGATAATGGCGAGTTCGCGCTGTGGCAGATCGATATGGAGCTGGCGGAAAGCTTCCCCAATGTCCGGCGGCAGTCGCTGATCGCCGATGTGCGGGACGAGGCGCGCATTCATGCGGTGTTCGCCGCGATCCGGCCGGAACTGGTGTTCCACGCGGCGGCGCTGAAGCACGTGCCGATCGTTGAGGATAATCCGCTGGAAGGCTTGATGACCAACGCGGCGGGCACGCGGCATGTGGCGGATGCCGCGCGGGCGGCGGGGGCTTTGGCGATGGTGCTGATTTCCACCGACAAGGCGGTCAATCCGACCAGTGTGATGGGCGCGTCCAAGCGTGTCGCGGAGATGTATTGCCAGGCGTTGAATATCGCGACTTTGGCGGATAAGGCGGCGATGCGCTGCATCACGGTGCGGTTTGGGAATGTGCTTGGTAGTACCGGCTCGGTGGTGCCGTTGTTTCAGCGGCAACTGGCGCGGGGCGGGCCTTTGACCGTGACGCATCCGGATATGCAACGGTATTTCATGACGGTGCGGGAAGCGGTTGGTCTGGTGTTGCAGGCCAATGTGCTTGGCGCGGGCGATGCGCGTTTGCCCGCGTCGGAAGAAGGCGGGATTTTCGTGCTGGACATGGGGGAGCCGGTGAAGATCGTCGACCTCGCGCGCCAGATGATCCGGCTGGCCGGCCTGAAACCTGATGAGGATGTGGAAATTCGTTTCACCGGGTTGCGTCCTGGGGAGAAGTTGTTTGAGGAGTTGTTTCACGGCAAGGAACCGCCGGTGCCGACGGGTCATCCGGGCCTGCTGATGGCGCATCCTCGGACGGCCGACCTCGCGATCGTGGGCCGCGCGATCGAGAATATCGCCGCCGCGTGCCGCGGCAATCAACCGCGTGAGGCGCTGAATGTGCTGAGCGCGCTGATCCCTGAATTCGAGCGCGATACGACCGCGACGCAGGCCGCGCGCTCCGGAACCTGAGAGTTGAATGACGTGACAACACCGACCATTCCGTTTTTGGACCTCAAGTCGCAGCAGGCGCGGATCAAGGACGATTTGCGGCGCCGGCTGGACGCGGTGCTGGATCATTGCCAGTTCGTATTGGGGCCGGAGGTCGGGGAGTTGGAAGCGACGCTGGCGCGGTTTTGCGGCGCGAAGCATTGCGTGTCCGTCAGTTCCGGGACGGATGCGTTGCAGATCGCGATGATGGCGGAAAATATTGGGCGTGGGGACGCGGTGTTTTTGCCGGCGTTCACGTATACGGCGACGGCGGAGGTGCCTCTGGTGCTCGGGGCGACGCCGGTTTTCGTCGATGTCGATCCGCGCACGTTTCAGATCGATCCCGCGCATTTGCGCCAGCGGATCGCGGAGACGAAGGCGGCGGGGGTGTTAAGGCCGCGCGCGGTGATTGGCGTCGATTTGTTTGGGCAGCCGGCGGATTGGCCAGCGATTTCCGCCATCGCGGCGGAGGCGGGTTTGTTCACCATCGACGACCTGGCGCAAAGTTTTGGCGGGTCGTTGCATGGGCGGGCGCTGGGGACGCAGGCGGACGCTACCGCGACCTCGTTTTTTCCGTCGAAGCCGTTGGGGGCTTATGGGGATGGCGGGGCTTTGTTCACCGAGAGCGATGAGCGGGCTGATTTGTATCGTAGTTTGCGGACGCATGGGGAGGGGAAAACGCGTTACGAGGTGTTGCGGACCGGGATGAATGGGCGGCTGGATACGATGCAGGCGGCGGTTTTGTTGTCGAAGCTGACGGTCTTCGCGGAGGAGCTGGCGGCGCGGGAGAAGATCGCGGCGTATTACGATCATCGGTTGGGGAATACGTTGACGATACCGGTGCGGGTGCCTGACAGCACGAGCGCATGGGCTATTTACGCCGTGCTGTTGCCGGATGGGGTCGAGCGGGAGTCGTTTCAGGCGAAACTACGGGCGCAGGGTGTGCCGACGGCGATTTATTATCCACGGGCGTTGCATCGGCAACCGGCTTATGGGGCGCATCACGACGGCTCGGCTTTGCCGGTGTCGGAACATTTGGCGGAGCGGATTTTGGCGTTGCCGATTCATCCGGATCTGGATGAAGCGGCGGTGTGCCATATTTGCGATACGATTGTCGCGGTGATCGGGTGATCAGCAGGCCAGGCGGTAGACCCGGCGGGCGGTTCCGGCATAGATCGCCGCCTTTTCATCCGTTGAGGCGCTGGATGTCAGGCGTTTCAGGGCGTTGAACAGGCCGGCGTAACCGATGCCCATTTTCTCCACCGGGAAGTTGCTTTCGACAACGCATCGGTTGGCGCCGAACAGTTCGATACAGGTCTCGACGTAAGGGCGCCACGCCGCGGCAAGGTCCGCGGAGGACGGGGGGGCTTCCATCGCCATGTAATCCAGGGCGGCGAGGCGCATCATCATGCCGCCCAATTTGATCGTCACGTTTTCGCACCGTGATAACGCGGTGATCGAGTGTTTCCAATCCGCGAAGACCTGTTTCTCGTGGCCGGCGTGACGGCCGTAGCCGAGGGGACCGCCGCAATGTCCCATGATGATGGTGGTGGTGGGAAACGCTTGTGCCAGGCTGGTGATATCGGGAATTTGCGGGTGAAATCCCCATGCGTCCAGCGACAGGCCGAGGTTGCTGAGGTGGTTCATGCCGCGGCGGAAATCGTCGCGCAGGTAAAGGCCAGGCTGCATATCGGGGCCGCTGTTGCCGATGATGGGATCGGGATCGTAACCGGCGGAATGGCGCACGCCGCGGAAACGTCCTCCGCCGGCGCGGATGTGGGCTTCGAGCACCGGCGCCACCCAATCGCCTGCGGTCAGATCGGCGAAACCGACGATGCCGGCGGCGACTTTGGTGGCACCGAAGCCTCCCGAGTCGCTCATCGCGGCGATGCCCGCGACGAATTCCGTTTCGCCCACGGGTTTCATTGGGGCGGGTCCGGTGGCGCGATACATCGCGTGGCATTGGAGGAAAACGCTGCCGACGATGTTGTGGCCGGTGGCGCAATCGGCGAGGAACTCATGCAGCAGGTACCGAAATTCGGGCACTTCCCAGGACTCGCCGCGCGCGCCGCCACCCAGGCGCTGCCAGAGGTGATGGTGGGTGTCGATGATTGGAAGCGCGGGCTCGATGATCGGTTCAGGGGGGGATTTGGCGAGCCACGCATCGCGGATTGGGAAGATGCGTCCGAACTGAGTTGCCGCCATGGTTCGTTCCTCGCCGTCGTTTTCCGGATTACCGCATGGGCTGGGGTCTGATTCAATCCCGCGCTGAGGTGGTCAGGTGACGCAATGGCGCCTAGGATCAAGGGGTAACGGGATAGGAAACGACCGCGCGTGCGCCCCTGGCTCATTCTCGGCGCCATGGCGCTCGCACGTATCGCGTTTGGGTATCAGTTTCAGTCGGTGGCCACGATGGGTCCCGACCTCATGCCGCTGTTTCATCTCACCTATACGGGCCTTGGGTCGTTGATCGGGGCGTTCATGCTGTTGGGCATGTTCGTGGCGTTGCCGATGGGGATGTTGGGGCGGCGGTTTGGCGACCGGCCGGTGCTGTCGTTGGGCCTGCTGTTGATGATCATCGGCGGGCTGGTCAGCGGGTTCGCCTCGGGTCCGTCGGGGATCGCGTTGGGCCGGACGATCGCGGGGTTGGGCGCGGTGGCGATGATCGTTCTGCAAGGCAAGATCATCGCGGATTGGTTCACCGGCCGGTTATTCATGATCGGGATCAGCATCTCGGTCTGCGCCTATCCGGTCGGGGTGGGTCTGGCGCAGATCATTCTGCCGCCGTTGACGCATGCGTTTGGCTGGCAAATCGCGTTGCTGAGTTGCGTTGTGTTGCCCATGGCCTCGCTGGTTTTGTTCCTGGGGAGTTATCGCGTGCCCGCCAGCGTGCCGGGCGAGGTTCCCGCGTTTTCGCTACCGTCCCGCCGCGAGTGTTTGTTGCTGGCGATCGCGGGGTTGACGTGGACGGCGTACACCTCGGGCTACTCGGGATACATGTCGTATGTGCCGACGACGTTGGCGGATCGCGGCGATGGTCTGGCGATGATCGGGCTGGTGATGTTGATCGCGACCTGGGGCAATGTGCCGGCGACGATGTGGGGCGGGGGGCTGGCGGCGCGGTTTGGCGGGCGCAGGATTTTCCTGATCGGGACGGTTGCTTCGGTGATCGGCATGGTGGGGACGGCGCTGGCTGGCGGGACATTGTTTTGGGCGTTTTTGGTCGGGGTCGTGGGGTCGATCCATCCGGGCGTGATCATGGCGGTCGGGACGTTGTCGGCGAAACCGGGCAATCGGGCGGTTGGGATGGGTTTGTTTTACTCGCTGTATTATTTGGGCGGGGCGGCGGGCCCAGGATTTTGCGGGTGGATGGCGGATTGGATGGGGACGGCGCAGGGGGGCGTGCTGGCGGCGGCGGCGATTTCCGCTTTGACGGTGCCGCTGTTTTTGCTGCACCGGAAGCTGGCGCGGCACGAGACGATGCTGGTGCGGCCTTGACGCGGGTGGGGTATGTTGGTCAGGTCTGGCTAAGAGTGTCGTTATGCTGACCATCAACATGCTTCAGGCGAAAACGTCTTTGTCTCGTCTCGTTGACGCCGTGGAAACCGGTGCTGAGGCGGAGATTTTGATCGCGCGCAATGGCCGGCCCGCGGCCGTGCTGACGGCGATCAAGAAGGGTTTGACCGGTCGGCGTATCGGCGTCGCGAAGGGGAAGTTTCGGGTTCCGGATACGATTGATGGTGACAATGACGCTGTCGCGGCTTTGTTCATGAACGCCAGTGCGTGAGGTTGCTGCTGGATACGCATATCGCGCTCTGGGCTATCGCTGATGATCCCAGACTGTCGGCGAAGGCGCGGGCGTTGATCGATAACCCGGATAATGAGGTCGTGATCAGCGCCGCCTCGGTTTGGGAAATCTCGATCAAGCATGCACTGGCCCCTGGCGGACCGCATGACATGCCGATTTCGGGGCAAGAGGCGCTTGGGTATTTCCGTGAGGCGGGGTTCACGGTGCTGGATATCTCAGCGATACACACAGCGACGGTGGAGGCGCTGCCGCCGCTGCACGCCGATCCGTTCGATCGGATCCTGGTGGCGCAGGCGTTGAATGAGCCGTTGCGGCTGCTCAGTCATGACGGGCGGGTCGCGGCTTACAGCGACACGGTGATTTTGGTTTGAGAGGTTGGCGCCTCATCCGCTTCTGAGCGGATGAGGCAGGCCGTCACAGATAATATTCCGCCAACGGAGCGAATCCGTTGAAGCGCTGACTGGCGTAAGTCGTGACATAGGCACCGGTCGACAGCAGTTCCACGCGGTCGCCCGAGGTCAACGCCATCGGCAGGCGGTAGTTCGACTTTTCATACATGATGTCGGCGCCGTCGCAGGTTGGTCCCGCGATCGCCACGGGTCCCATTGGGCCGCCATCGTGCGGGGTGGTTACGCGATACTTGATGGCCTCGCCTTCGGTTTCCGCGAGTCCGCCGAAGCGGCCGATGTCGAGATAAACCCAGCGCACCTGATCTTCGGGCGCGCGCTTGCAGACCAGCACGACCTCGGCCGAGACGAGCCCAGCGTCGCCAACGACGAAGCGGCCGGGCTCGATCACCATCTCGGGCAGGTTATTGCCGAAATGATTGGTCATCGCCGCCATAATGGCGTCGCCGAACTGATCGATTTCGGGCACGTCGTCGCGGTACCGCGTCGGGAAGCCGCCGCCGAGGTTCATCATGCGCAGGTTGACGCCGGCATCGGTCAGGTCGGTGAACAGCATCGCGGCTTTGGCGATGGCGATTTCATAGGCGCGGGTCGTTGTTTGCTGGCTGCCGACGTGGAACGACAGGCCGTAGGGATCCAGCCCCATTTCGCCCGCGCGCAGCATCAGATGCTTCGCATTTTCGACGGTTGTGCCGAATTTGCGCGATAACGGCCAGTCAGCGCCTTCGTTTTCCACCAGCAGGCGGCAATAGACGCGCGCGCCTGGCGCGTGCGCGGCGAGTTTTTCCAGTTCTTCGATGGAGTCGAAAGCGAATAACGTCACGCCGCGGGCGAAGGCGCCTTTGATCGCTGAGATTTTCTTGATCGTGTTGCCGAAGCTGATCGCGTCAGGCGTCGCACCCGCGTCGAGGCAGGCCGTGACTTCCTCGAAGCTCGCGGCGTCGAAGAAGCTGGACAGGCCGACCAGCCGCCGCAGGATCACCGGCGCGGGATTGGCTTTGACGGCATAATAGATGCGCGCCAGCGGCAGCGTGCGTTGCAGCGCGCGGAAGTTTTCTTCCACGCGGTCCACGTCCAGCACCAGACACGGCGTCGCCGGTTGATGCATCGCAAGGAATCGGGCGATTTTTGGTGTCATCGCGCCAGGCCCCCTATGTTGACGCCCACCTTTTCAGGCGATGGGCGTAGTTGACGAAACGGTCGAACGAACCAGCGACCAAACGATTGCCAGAACGCTTGACGTCGTTGCGTAACCACGAGGGCCAGAGGCACGTGCGTTGCTGCGTAGGGGGTCGCACATAAGACCCCTCCCCCCCCGTTGCAACAGGTAATTTGCGCTTAGAGCGGTATCCGTTCGGGTTGGCTCACAGAGTCCGCTCTAAGCTTTTGTTTTGGCGAGCATTTTAATCCGACCAGGTTTGTCAACCTGATCGGATAATGCTCTATCCGCGGTTTTTGGTGCCGCGGCGGCGGATTTTTTTTCGGAACCCGCCGCGGCTTTGTTTTGCATGGCGGAAGATGTCCCCTGATGTTACAGAAATCTGGTGCGAATACAGGCGTTCAAGGGAAGGCAACGGCGGAATGGCGGGCTGGGACCACGGTTATGTGACCGATATTCCGTATATCGCGCAGTTTCATCATCACACCTCGCCCGTTTGGGTCTCCGCCATCGCGACCTTGAACGGCGCCATCCCGCCGGATCTGACGATCCCGTTCACCCACGCGGATTTCGGCTGTGGTCATGGCGTCACGTCGTTGCTGTCGGCCGCCGCGATGCCGCACGCCGAGTTCTGGGGCTTCGACTTCAATCCCGCCCATATCCGGGCCGCGCGCGATATCGCCCGCCGCGCCGGTCTGACCAACATCCATTTCGAGGAAGCCTCGTTCGAGGAACTGGCGAAGCTGCCCGCGGACGCGTTGCCGAAATTCGACTTCACCGTCGCGCATGGGATCCTCAGTTGGATCTCCCCCGAGAACCAGCGGCATTTGTATGATGTCATCGGGCAGCGGCTGGCGGCGGGGGGCATCGCTTATCTCAGTTACAACATCAGCACCGGATGGGCCGCGATGCCGCCGGTGCGGACGCTGATGCGGCTGCTGATCGAGAGTAATCCGGCCCGCACCGATGAGGCGGCTTCCGCCGCGTTCGACGTGCTCGGGAAGATGAAGACCGCGGGCGCGGCGTTGTTTCAGGCGCATCCGGGTCTGGAGCGGCGTTTGGCGGAGTTGCGGAGCCAGAACGCGACCTATGTCGCGCACGAGTTTCTCAATCGCGACTGGCATCCGATGATGTTCACCGATGTCGCGACCGCGATGGCGGCGGTCAAATGCGAGTTCGCGGGGGCATCGGCGGTGCTGGAGAACGCCACCGCGTTCACGGTGCCGGAGACGATGCGGGAGATGTTCGCCACCATTCGCGACGTGAAATTGCGCGAGACGGTGCGCGACCTGCTGACCGCCAATTCGTTCCGCCGCGACCTGTATCAGCGGGGGCATATGCGGGCGACGGGCCTGGACGGCCAGCGCCGCGCGTCCGAGATCGCCTTCGCCCGGACGGTCCAGACGGTCACTCAACCGCTGAACATTCAAACGCCGTTGGGCATGCAGACGATCGCCCACCCCGCCGTGACCGCGCTGCTGGACATCCTGGCCAAGGGACCCAGAACCATCGCCGCGCTGCGTCAGGAAGCCGATTTGACGGTGCTTGGCGACGCCGGCCTGATCGAGGCGATCATGCTGTTGATGACCGGCGGTTTCGTCATGCCGATGTATCCGGGTGCGGTGACCGAGGCGGCGGTCGAGACCTCCGCCCGCCTCAATCGCGTCCATGTCGAGTTGCTGGCGACCGGCGAGGATCGGACGTATCTGGCGACTCCTGGCCTTGGCAGCGCGATTTTGGTCCGGACGGTGGATTTGATGGCGGTGGATGCGATCCGCTCGGGTGCGGTGAGCGATCAGGCCTCGCTGTTGGATGGGGTGGTGGGTCACCTCGCCCGTTTGGGCCGCGATATCATGCAGGACGGCAAGCCGGTGACCGATCGCGAGGTTTCACGCCGCATGGTCGCCGATCTGGTCAAGAGTTTCGTGAGCGATCATCTGCCGGTCTATCGCGATCTGGGAATCCTCGCGATCCCGTCATGGGCTGAAGCGGGAGCGGGTTCATGACCACGGCATGGAATAACGGCGCGATCGTCGACATCGCCAGTCCGCGGACGTTCCGGCGGGAGGCGACGCCGCTGTGGCTCGCGACGGCGTGCGTGCTGTTGGGTTATCCGCATCCAAGGCTGACGGAGCCGTTTCATTACGCCGATCTGGGATGCGGCTCGGGCTTCACCGCGCTGACGGTGGCGGCCGCGTTTCCCCATGCCGAGGTTTGGGGTTTCGATATCAATCCGGTGAATATCGAGTTGGGCGTGACGCTGGCCGAGGCGGCGGGCCTCACCAATATCCGGTTCCAGGAGGCGTCGTTCGCGGGGTTGGTGAGCGATCCGCCCGCCGATCTGCCGGCGTTCGATTTCATGATCGCGGACTCGGTGCTCAGCATTCTGCCGCCCGAGGGGCAGGCCGATCTGTTCACGCTGTTCGCCCGTCATGCGCGGGCGGGCGGCCTGGTGTATCTCGGCTATGACACCGCGACGGGGCTGACCGAGCTGGCGCCGGTGCAGACTCTGATGCGCGTGCTGTATGACGCGGGGGGCGATACCAGCGATTTCGCGGTGCCGGAGATCATCGCCTATCTGGAACAGTTGCGGACCGGGGGTGCGGCGTATTTCACGCATAATCCGGTCATGGAGCGGCATCTGGCGACTTTCCGGGCGGCGCCGGCGCATGACATCGCGCTGACCTTGCTCAATCGCGACTGGAATCCGCTGATGTTCGCCGACGTCGCCTCCGCCATGGCGGAGGCCCGTTGCGACTTCCTCGGGCGCGCCACGTTGCAGGAAAACGTCGCATGGGCTTGCGCGCCGGAGGGGATGGCGGCGTTGCTGGAGGAGGCGGCGAACGTCCGTATTCGGGAAACCATGCAGGACATCGGCGCCCGCACGGTTTACCGGCGCGATATTTTCCGGCGCGGTTTGAAATTCCCGAATGTCGCCGAGCATCGGGCGCGGCAGGAGGCGCTGACGATCGCGGCGACGGGCCAGCCACTGGGGACCTTGCCGTCGTGGCAAAACGCGATCCCCGCGGATCCGGAACTTTATCAGCCTTTGGCGGATGCGCTGCTGGCGGGACCGCTGAGCGCGGCGGCGGCGGCGCGGATTGGGATGCTGGCCGATTGCCCGTTTGAGGAGACGACGAACGCCATTGCCATGCTGATCGCCTCCGGTCACGCGCATCCCGTGATGCCGGCCGGGATCGCGGCCGCATCTGGCATGGGCTGCCTGAACGCGGCGTTGATCGCGGCGATCACGAGCGGGGAGGATCTGCCCGCGCTGATGTCTCCGCTATTGGGCGCGGCGATCGCGGTCAGTCCGCTGGAGGCGTTGCTGATCGGGGCTTTATCGGATGGGGGGCCAGATGATTTGGATCGGTTGACCGGCCTTGTCGCGAGCGCGATGCGGACCGGCGGACGTCAGGTTACCCATAACGGCGTCGTGGTTGAGGACGAAACTCAGGCGAGGACGGTGTTGCGGGAGGCGGTGGCGGATGGGCTGGCGCGGCGCGTTCCGTTATTTCGCCGGTTGGGTTTGCTGGCGGGATAAGCGGCGGCGTCGATACATCGAAGCGACGGGCGCCGCGGCCCGTTATGTCCAGGATCGACGCCCCTCGATGTCTGCCGCGCGCGGATTTGACGCAATCGGCGCGCGGGTATAGCCGTGCCGGGATCCCGCACACGCATTGGGCGGCGCGGTATGAGAGCCTGGTATGAGCGAAACTCTGACGGCTGACGTGTGCGTCATGGGCGCGGGACCGGTTGGGGGCACGCTGGCCTGCCGCCTCGCCGCCGCCGGTGTTTCGACGGTGGTTATCGATCGGGCCGCGTTGCCGCCCATGGCGCATCCGGCGTTCGATGGGCGGGCTTATGCCATCGCCGCGGGCTCGCGGGCGTTGTTGGAACAATCCGGGCTGTGGGACCGGCTGCCGGATCCGCCCAATCCGATCCTGGACATTCTCGTCACGGATGGGCGGGTGGGGCGGCCCGCGTCCCGGTTGCGGCTGCATTTCGACCATCGTGACGCGGGCGCGCGGTTTGGCTGGATGGTCGAGGCACGGGGCCTGCGCCGCGCGCTGAATGCCCATATCGGCACGCTGGCGCATTTGCGGGTCCTCGCCCCGGCGACGGCCACGGCCAAGCGGTCGGCGGCGGGCGTGACCGTGCGCGTCGCCGGCGGACCCGAGATCGCCTGCCGGTTGATCGTCGCCGCCGAGGGTCGGCAGTCGCCATTGCGGGAGGCGGCCGGCATTCCGGTCACGCGCTTCGACTATGGTCAGACTGGGATCGTGCGCGCCATCAGCCATGACCTGCCGCATCACGACATTGCGCTGGAGCATTTCCTGCCGTCGGGGCCGTTCGCGGTGTTGCCGATGGCGGCCAGCCCGGATGCCGAGCCAGGGGGAGCGCCGCATGTCTCGGCCGTCGTGTGGACCGAGCGGACGCGCATCGCCGAGACGATCCTCGGGCTGGATGAGGCGCGGTTCACGCGGGAATTGCGCCGCCGGTTGGGCGATCATTTGGGGGCGGTCCGGGTCGTGGGGCGGCGCTGGCATTATCCGCTGTCGGCGATGCTGGCACATGAGTATGTGGGGACACGGCTCGCGCTGGCGGGGGACGCGGCGCATGGGATTCACCCGATCGCGGGTCAGGGCCTCAATCTGGGATTTCGCGATGCGATCGCGCTGGCGGATCTGGTGATCGCGGCGAAAGCGGCGGGCGAGGATCCTGGGTCGCCTGAATTGCTGACACGCTATCAGCGGCTCCGGCGTCCCGATAATTTGGCGATGTTGGGGATGACGGACGGGTTGGACCGGCTGTTCAGCAGCGATAACCGGGCGTTGCGGCTGGCGCGGGATCTGGGCATTGCCGCGGTCGATCGGGCGGGACCGTTGAAGAAGATGTTCATGCGGCGCGCGATGGGGACATGAATAGTTTACGCCGCGCCACCGATTGGGGGGCCGTTCATACCGCCTTCGATGAGCACCTCGGCGATGTGGCGGGCGTCGACCCGCGCGCCCTCGCGACGCAGGCGTCCGGCGATGTTCAGCAAGCAGCCCATGTCCCCGGCCAGCACGGTGTCAGCGCCGGTCGCCGCGATGTCGCGGGTTTTGTCGGTGACCATGCGGCCGGAAATCTCGGGGTATTTGACGCAGAACGTGCCGCCGAAGCCGCAGCAAATTTCGGGCTCCGTCATTTCCGTCAGAGTGACGCCGACGTCGGCCAGCAAGGTTCGGGGCTGGTCTTTGACGCCCAACTCCCGCAGTCCGGCGCAGCTGTCGTGATAGGTGAAGCAGCCGGGACGCGTGGCGCCTAGTGACAGGGAGAAACCGCGCACGTCGACGAGAAAGCTGATGAGTTCGAAGGTTTTCGCCGCCAGCTGATCGGCGCGCGCGCGCAGGTTTGGGTCGTCGTCGAACAGATGCGGCAGATGGGTCTTGAGCATGCCGGCGCAGGAGCCCGAGGGGGCGACCACGTAATCATAGCCGCCGAACGCGTCGAGGATCCCCATCGACAAATCGCGCGCGGTCGCCCGGTCGCCGGAATTATAAGCGGGTTGGCCGCAACAGGTTTGCGCCCGGGGCACGTCGACCTGGCAGCCCGCCTGCTCCAACAACTGGATCGCGGCGAAGCCGACCGATGGGCGGTAGAGATCGACCAGGCAGGTCACGAACAATGCGACGCGGGGTTTGGGCGCGGGAGCGATCTCAGGCACTCCGCGCCGCCACCAGATGCCAGGCCGGGTTGGGCTGGCTCAGATCCCGCTCGAACGTCCAGATGTCGGAGATTTCGGTCACCGCGTCGGTGCCCGTCACCACCTGGCCCGCCGTCGTGTTGGTCATGTTCACCTGATCCGAGGTGATCCGCACGGTCACCTGAGCGATGGCGCCTTTGAGCGCCGCGCCCTCGATCACCATCGCGTGTACCGCTTTCACATCCAGCACCTGGGCCTGGCCGGACTTCTCCCGCCCGGTGATCGCGTGATCGAAGGCGTTCCAGGTGTCATCGCCCAAAAGGGGCCGCAATGCCGCGCGATCGCCGGTGGCGTAAGCGTGGACGATGATGCGGAAGGCTTTTTCAGCGCCATCCAGAAATCCCGCGGGGGAGAAATGCGGGTCGGTCGCCTGCATGGCGCCCAATGTCTGGCCCAATGTTGAGGTTGGGTCTGGGAGTGCGCGGGAGGGCGGCGGCGCGGCGGGCGCGGCTTCGTGAATCGGCGCGGGTCCGTCAGACATGGGGGACGCCGCTGGTCTTTCGAACCCGGTCCGCCGTCCCAGAATCCGCTTCAGGCGCAGCACCAGGAACGCCGCGATCATCCCGAACAGGATAATGTCTATTGGAAAACCGCCGCTCACGCCCATTCCATCCTCCAGGAGCACCATCCGCGCGGGTGACGTCATCCGCGGAAATACAATGCTCGTTCCATCCCGCCTAAACCGTTACCGATCCGCCGATGGGCGATCGAACAGGCGTCAGGGGATACAAATAGGGCCGCTTCACGCTGGATACAAATGCCGCATTCAAATGTCCCCGATCCGATGCCCAGTGGGGATCGCGGTTCCCATTGGCGCCGGGGACGGGTATGGCGTCATGCATGATCCTGCTGCGTCACGGCCAAAGCGAATTCAACCTGCGTTTCACGGCGACGCGGGTCGATCCCGGGATCGAGGACGCGCGGTTGACCGAATATGGCCATATCCAGGCCGAGCGGGCCGCGATCCGGTTGGCGGGGATGGCGATCACGCGGGTCATCGCGTCGCCTTATACCCGCGCGCTGCAAACGGCCGAGCCGATCGCCCGCCGTCTGGGGATCGCGATCGAGATTCTGCCTGTCGTGCGGGAACGCTATGGCCTGCCCTGCGATGTCGGCACGCCGCGCAGCCGGTTGGAGAAAGCGTGGCCGATGCATGATTTTTCCGCCATCGCCGAAAAATGGTGGCCCGATGTGAATGAAACGCCGGATGAGGTTACGTCGCGCGCCAAATCCTTCCGTGAAACGATGGAAACCACGCCGGACTGGCGGGAGACGCTGGTGATCAGTCATTGGGGCTTCATTCTGTGCATGACCGGACAGAGTATTACCAACGGCGAAACGATCCAGTGCGATCCGCGTGGACCGACACCCGATCAAATTATCTGGCGCGTCTGACCGGCGGTGAGAGCATCATCCGATCAGGTGGCCACACCTGATTGGATAAAGATGTTCGCCGAAACAAGTCATGAGAGCGGGTTCCGTGAGCCAACGCGATCGGAAACCGCTCTAAAAATCGCGGAACGCCTCCATTCGTGATGGCGCGGCCTCTGCCAGCGTGCTACCGGGCGGTCCCTTAGAGCATCATCCGATCAGGTGGCCACACCTGATCGGATAAAGATGCTCACGAAAACAAAGACCTGGAGTGGTTTCCGTGAGCCAACGCGATCGGAAACCGCTCTGGCCGATGACCGCGCGCGCCACTCACCACGGAGACCGACATGTCCGAGACCAATCCAGCCCCGACCGGGGACGCTCCGGCCCAACCGCCGCTGGTGGTGAACATTCAATACGTCAAGGACCTGTCGTTCGAGGTTCCCGGCGCCCCGCAAATTTACACGAGCCTGCGCGCCCAACCGCAGGTCGCGATCAATCTGGACGTTCAGGCGCGCCGGATCGTCGAGGGCGGCAATAGCTATGAGGTGACGCTGATGATCCGGGCCGAGGCGAAGGATCCGGGCGCTCAGGCGAACGGGCAGGCGCCCGCGCCGGTCGTGTTCATCGCCGAATTGACCTATGCGGGTGTGTTTACCTTGTCGGGACTGCCGGATAACGCGGTTGAGCCGGTGCTGCTGGTCGAGTGCCCGCGCATCCTGTTCCCGTTCGCCCGTAATATTTTGGCGGATGTGACGCGCGATGGCGGGTTTCCGCCGGTTTTGTTGCAGCCGATCGATTTCGTGCAGCTATGGCAGGCGCGGCGGGCGCAGAGCGGGCAGCCGGCGGCGACGGTTGCCTGAGGGGTCGGCTCTGCCCGAACGGAGGCCCAATGGACCCTGGGCCTCCTGGTGGGGTTTGGGGCAACGCCCCGATGCCTTACCCCGCCATGCCGTGGCAGTGCTTAAACTTCTTCCCCGACCCGCACGGGCACGCCGCGTTCCGGCCCACCATCGCTGGCCGGGGCGCTTCCGTCCCCTCATCGGCGCCTCGGGGTCCGCCCACCATCACGGCGCTGTCATCCCAGCCCAATTCGGCCGTGGCCGCGCCATAAGCGGAGCCCGGCGCGGGATGGCTCTCGTGGATGTAGGGTGACGCCAGAGGCTCCGGCATCGGGCGTTCCTCCGCCAGTTCAACGCGGGCCAGCAGGGCGGTGATCCGCTCCTTCAAATCGTCGAGCATGACGTTGAACAGCAGGAACGCCTCGGACTTGTATTCATTCAGGGGGTCGCGCTGACCGTAAGCGCGCAATCCGATGCCCTGGCGCATGTGATCCAGGGCGTAGAGATGTTCTTTCCACACCGCGTCGAGGGTTTGGATCAGCAGGCTTTTTTCGACGAAGCGCATGGTCGGCGCGCCGAAGCGCTGTTCCTTATCGCGCACGGTCTCGGCGGTCGCGTGCTCGATGCGTTCGCGCAGGCCGACCTCGTCCATGCCCTCCTCGCGGCCCCAGGCTTCGATCGGCAGGTCCAGGCCGAGCAGACGGTTCAGATCGCCACCCAATTCGGAGAGTTCCCATTTCTCGGCGAAGCTTTTTTCCGGCACGCGGCGGGCGACCATGCCGGTCAGGATTTCGCCGCGCATGTCGGCGATCGTTTCGGACACATCCTCGGCGCGCATGAACTCCTTGCGCTGCGCGTATACTTCTTTTCGTTGCGCATTCATCACGTCATCGTATTTCAGCACGTTCTTGCGCATGTCGAAGTTACGCGCCTCGACTTTCTTCTGGGCTTTTTCCAGCGCCTTGTTGATCCAGGGATGGATGATCGCCTCGCCATCCTTCAGGCCAAGGCGTTGCAGCATGGAGCCCATGCGATCGGAGCCGAAGATGCGCATCAGATCGTCTTCCAGCGACAGGAAGAAGCGCGACTGACCGGGATCGCCCTGCCGGCCGGAGCGGCCGCGCAACTGATTGTCGACGCGACGGCTTTCGTGGCGTTCGGTGCCGATCACCAACAATCCGCCCGAGGCTTTCACCGCGTCATGCGCGGCCGTGATCTCGGCCGTCACCTTCGCCTCGATCGCCGCGCGGACGGCGGGATCGTTGACGCCGTCGAGTTCCTTGCGCAGCCGCATCTCAAGATTGCCGCCGAGTTTGATATCGGTGCCGCGGCCCGCCATGTTGGTCGCGATCGTCACGGCCCCCGGGGCGCCGGCGTCGGCGATGATCTCGGATTCCTGTTCGTGATAGCGCGCGTTCAGCACGGCGTGTTTAACGCCTTTGGATTTCAGCAGATTGCTGATGATTTCGCTTTTCTCGATCGAGGTCGTGCCGACCAGCACCGGCTGGTTCCGCTGGCGCGCGTCGTCGATCAGGCGGGCCACCGCCTCGTATTTCTCGGTCGCGGTGCGATAGACCTCGTCATCTTCATCGTTACGCAGCACGGTGACGTTGGTGGGGATTTCGATCACGTGCAGTTTGTAGATTTCCTCGAACTCATCCGCCTCGGTCATCGCCGTGCCGGTCATGCCGCCGAGTTTGGGATACAGGCGGAAATAGTTCTGGAAGGTGATGGAGGCGAGGGTCTGATTTTCCGGTTGAACCTTGACGTGTTCCTTGGCTTCCAGCGCCTGGTGCAGGCCTTCGGAAAAGCGGCGGCCCAACATCATGCGTCCGGTGAATTCGTCGATCAGAATTACCTCTTCGTCGCGGACGATGTAATCGACGTCGCGCGCGTATAATGTATGGGCGCGCAACGATTGTTGGGCGTGATGCACCAGGGAGACGTTGAAGATGTCGTAAAGGTTGCCTTCCTTCAGCACCTCCGCCTCGCGCAGCATTTCCTCCAGCCGTTCGGACCCGGGTTCGGTCAGCGTCACCGTCCGCTGCTTCTCGTCTTTTTCATATGTCGTGACATCCTGGGCGAGGACCTTCACCAGCACGTCGACCTGGCGGTACAGGTCCGAGCTGTCATCGGCCGGTCCCGAGATGATCAGCGGGGTGCGGGCCTCATCGATCAGGATCGAATCGACCTCATCGACGATCGCGAAGTTGAAGTCCCGCTGCACCATGTCCTCGAGCCGGTAGCGCATGTTGTCGCGCAGGTAGTCGAAGCCGAACTCATTATTGGTCCCATAGGTGATGTCGCACTGATATTGCGCGTGCCGTTGCCCGTCATCCAGATCATGGATGATGGTGCCCACGGTCATGCCGAGGAAGCCGTAGATGCGGCCCATCCACTCGGCGTCACGGCGGGCGAGGTAGTCGTTGACGGTGACGACGTGGACGCCCTTGCCGGTCAGCGCGTTCAGGTAGACCGGCAGCGTGGCGACCAGGGTCTTGCCCTCGCCGGTCTTCATCTCCGCGATTTTGCCGTCATGCAGCACCATGCCGCCGACCATCTGGACGTCGAAATGGCGTTGGCCGAGGACGCGCGATCCCGCCTCGCGGACGACGGCGAAGGCCTCGCTGAGCAGGTCGTCGAGGGGCGTGCCGCTGGCCAGGCGTTCGCGGAATTCGATCGTCTTCGCCGCCAGCGCCGCATCCGACAGCGCTTGCATCGCCGGTTCCAGCGCGGAGATTTTCGCGACCCGGCGCTGATAGGATTTCAGCGCGCGATCGTTCGAATTGCGGAATAGGACGCGGGTCAGGGAAGCGAACATGCGGTCCTTCATAGGGCATCAACGAGGGGAGGCGCGCACGGAACGTGCCGCGCTCAGATAGGGACCAGGAGGCCGGGGGTCAACAATTCCTCGCGGGTTATTCGCCGAATACCCCGGTCAGGCGCGCCAAACCGGGTCCTTCAACCGCGCGATCAGGACCGCGTGCGCCGCCAGTTCGCCCGGTGACGGGATCACCAAACGCCCGTTCCTGGGCGCGCCGGAGCGTTGGTAGACCACGATCGGCGCGGTCGAGGCCTCGGCGGCCAGGCCCAAACCGCGCTGGCGGCCGCCGGTGAGTTCGACGTAGACCTCAGCCAGCAGGCGGCAATCCAGCAGCGCGTTGTGGGTGGTGCGCTGTGACAGGTCGATGGCGAAGCGGCGGCACAGCGCGTCCAGGCTGGCCGGCATCCCTGGAAATCGGATTTTGGCCAGGACCAGGGTGTCGATCATGCGGGAGCGGTCGAGCACGGGGAGGCCGGCGCGGGTGAACTCGGCGTCGATGAAGCGGAAATCGAACGGCGCGTTATGCGCGATCAGCGGGCTGTCGGCGAAAAATGCGGCGAGACCGGCGGCGATCGCGGCGAATTTCGGTTTGCCCGCCACGTCGGGCGCGCGGATGCCGTGGATGCGGGCGGCGTCCTCGGGGATGTCGCGATCGGGATCGATGACGGCGTGGAAGATCTGGCCGGTGGGCAGATCGTTGATCAGTTCCAGCGCCGCCACTTCCAGCACCCGGTCGCCGGTGGCGGGGTCGAGGCCGGTGGTCTCGGTATCGAACAGCACGGCGCGGGTCATGCCAGCAGGTCCCAGATCAGGCGGCGCATTTGCCGGTCGGTGGAAAATCGCGACAGGCCGGTGCGGATCACCACGTCGGCGCGCTTGCGCTTTTCCACGTCGGGCATCTGGCGGGCGATGATGGTCCTGATGTCGCTCTCGCTCATGCGGCCGCGCAGTTTCACGCGGTGGATCTGCACGGAGCGTGGGGCGGAGACGACGACGATTTTGTGCACTTTGCGCTCCCGTCCCGTCTCGAAAAACAGCGGGATATCGAGGACGGCGGCGCGTTTACGGGCGCGGCGGGCGGCGGCGAGGAACAGCGCCTCTTCCTCCCACACCATCGGGTGCAGGATGCGTTCGAGGATTTTGATCGCGTCGGGCTTGCCGATGACGGCGGCGCGGAGGGCGTTGCGATCGACGGCGCCGTTGATGATGGTGCCGGGGAAAGCGGCCTCGATCGGGCGGATGGCGCGGCCATTTTTGGCCTGGACCTTGTGGACGGCGGCGTCGGCATCGAAGACCGGGATGCCCGCGCGGCGGAAGGCGCGGCCGGCGGTCGATTTGCCCATGCCGATGCCGCCGGTCAGGCCGATGATCTTCATCGCGGCAGTAGATCTGCGGCGACGAAGCGGCGCAGGTCGTCGTCGACCGTCGGTTCGACGCCAAACCAGGCCTTGAAGCCGGGGATCCCCTGATATAGCAGCATGCCCAGGCCCTCGACGGGTTTCAGGCCATGGGCCGCCGCCGCCTTCAGCAGCGGGGTTTCCAGCGGCACGTAGACGATGTCGGCGATGGAGGTGCCCGGCGACGCGCGGGTCAGATCCAGGGCCAGGGGGTCCTTTCCCTCCATGCCGAGGGCCGTCGTATTCACGATCAGCGCGTGATCGGCGAGTGCCGCGTCGCGGTCTTCCCATGCGACGATGCGGGGGCCGGGGAGGGCGGCGATGAACGCGTCGGCATGCGCTGGTGTGCGATTGGCGATGGTGACCGCGACGCCCTCGTCTAATAAAGCGGCGGCGATCGCCCGGGCGGCCCCGCCGGCGCCGAGAAGCAAGACGGGTCCGGCTTTGGGGTCGACGCCATGGGCGCGGAGGTTGGTCAGGAACCCATAGCCGTCCGAGCACAATCCGGTGATCCGGCCGTCGCGGAAGATCAGGGTGTTCACCGCGCCCGCTTTTTGGGCTGAGGGGTCGACGACGTCGCACACCTCGAACGCCGCCAATTTGTGCGGGATGGTGACGTTGGCCCCGGCGAATCCGGCGTTCATCAGGCCGCGCACGGTGTCGGCGAAGTGCTCCGGCTGGATCGGTAGGGGGATGTAGGCGCCGTCAATGCCGTGCTTTTCCAACCAATAGCCGTGCAGGCGCGGCGAGCGCGAATGCGCGACCGGCCAGCCGATGATCCCCGCCACCTGAGCGCGCGCGCTGAGAATTCCCATGGCGTTACCATTAGAGCATCATCCCGTTGGGTGGCCACACCTGACGGGATGATGCTGCCCGCCGGGATAAGTGCATCGGAGCGCGTGAATCGCCCTCGTCAAAGCGGAACTCAGACCGTGACCGGGTGAAGCTGAACCGATCACGGTCTGTTCCGGGCGCACGCCCGCCTATTTCACCTGCACGAAACGGTACGGGAACGCGTTATCGGCGGGCTGCGCGAGTTCGATATTCTGTTTCGCGGCCCACACGATCATCTGTTGATGTAACGGAATGACCGGCAGATCGGTTTGCAGGATCTTCGCCGCGTCGCGAATGAGACCGTTGCGCTTCGCCACGTCGATTTCGGTCCCGATCTGATCGATGATCGTGTCCAAAGCCGGATTGGAATACCCGCCGTAATTCACCTCGCCGCGTCCGTCGCCCCGCGAGCCCAGAAGCGTATACAGCGCGTTCAACGCGTCATAGGTCGAAGGCGTCCAGCCCAACATATAGAAATCGGTATCGTATTTCGGCGCCTGCACCTTGACGAAATACTGCGCCTTTGGCTGCGCCGCCAGCGCGACCTTCACCCCCGCCTTCGCGAGCATCGCGGTAATGGCCGTGCAAATCTGCTCATCCATCACGTAACGATCATTCGGACAGTCCAGCCCGATGGAAAATCCGTTGGGATACCCCGCCTCGGCCAGCAATTGCTTCGCCTTGGCAAGGTTTGGCGGCGGGCGCACATCCATCGCCGCGTCATACCCGTTCACGCCCGGCCCCCACATCATCCAGGTCGGATGGCCCAACCCGCCCATGACCCGTTGCACGATGGCCGGCGCGTCGATCGCGAGCGCGAACGCCTCCCTCACCCTGGGATCCCGCAACGGATTTTTGCCCTTGATATCGGACGTCAGCAATTCATCGCGCCAGATATCGAGGCCGAGGAAAATCGTGCGTAATTCAGGATTTTTAAGCAGCCGGAGGCCGGGCGCTTTCTCGATCCGCGCCATGTCCTGCGGCGGCACGTCGTAGATCATGTCGACCTCGCCGGACAGCAATGCCGCGGTGCGCGTCGCGGCGCTGGAGATCACGTGAAACTCCACCCGGTCCAGATTATGCACGGGCGTATCCCACCAGCCCGGATGCTTCTCGACCACGGTCTTGGTATCGGCCTCGCGCGACACGAGCCGGAAAGGTCCCGTGCCCATCGCGTTGCGCACTGCGAAATTATCGTCCTTCCCGCCGATGACCACGGGTTCGGCCGCGTTGTGCTTCTCGCACCACGCTTTCGACATGATCATGAAATTGGTTTGTTCCTGGGGGAAAATCGGATCCGGCTTATTGGTCTCGAAATCGACAGTCAGATCGTCGATCTTGCGAACCTCTTTCACCACCGACAGCGGTGCGCGCATCACCGAGCTTTTCGCCTGAATGCGGCCCAAGGAAAACACCACGTCATCGGCGGAGAACGGCGTACCGTCCTGCCATTTCACATTGGGACGCAAATGAAACCGCCACACCGTCGGGCTGATCTGTTCCCACCGCAGCGCCAACGCCGGTTCCAGGCTCAGATCGCGCGCGCGGCGCGCCAGGGGCTCATAGATATTACTGAGAAAGGAAAGCTGCACCGTTTCCTGACGCGTATAGGGATCCATCGATCCGGCATCGCCATTATTGGCCCACCGCAAGGTGGCGGCTTCCGTCTTATAAATGACGCTTTGCGACGTTAAAGAAAACGCCGCCACCACCGCCGACAGAAGGAACCCACGCGCCCAGATCATTGTCTTTGCTCTCCAGTCCAATATCGATTGATAGTATAGACATAAAACGGTCAGTTGACGAGCGTAACGCGTGGAAAAACGCTTCGGCAACCATTATTTCACGCGTGTCCAGGTAAAATATTCCCGGCCGTGACCATGGCGAATCCGCGGCCGCGGCCACGACCTTGGGTTTTAATCGTGCGCGCCCAGCACGTCCCCCTTAAAAAATGTCATCCGCGCGAGCCTTGCGGTGCGATCGCCGGTCATGGTCAAACACCTCCACCCGGAAGGAGACGTCAGCGATGAAAATGAAAGTGGCGGTTTTGCACGCGCAAGGCAGACCACGCGCCCACGCCAGCAGCCACCCGATGACGATCGAAACGGTCGCCCTCGACCCGCCTGGCCCAGGGGAGGTTCTGTATAAAATCATCGGCGCCGGCCTCTGCCATTCCGATCTGTCCAGGATTGAAAATCTCCACCCATGCCGCCTGCCCACCATCCCCGGTCATGCAGCCGGCGGCATTGTCGAGGAAGTCGGGCCCGGGGTGATCGGGCTCAAACAAGGCGATCACGTCGTATCGATGTTTGTCTCCAGCCGCGGCGATTGTCGCTTTTGCAACAATGGCCGCGCGAACCTGTGCCAGAGTTCATCGCCCGCCCGCGCCGCGGGCAGGTTGGTTTCGGGCGCCCGCGCCGCGGGCTGGAACGGCCAGTCCAGTACGGCGGCGCGATTTTCTTTCCCCCACGCCGCTCTGGTAACCGACGAGAAATCGAATCGCGGTAGTTATACGGGCAGTTGCGTTCCCAAACGCGACATCCCCCGTTTCATCGCGCTGTATCAGCGCGGGAGACTGCCCGTGCACAAACTTCGTAGCGGATTCACCACGTTCGATCAGATCAACGAGGGTTTCGACACACTCTCGGACGGCGCGGTACCGCGCCAGGTGCCGCGGCCGCACGCATGAGCCTTTACCTCGTCACCGGCGGCGCCGGTTTCATCGGATCCCATCTCTGCGACGCGCTGATCGCCCGCGGCGATACGGTCCGCGTCCTCGATGACCTGTCCACCGGAAAGCGCGCCAATCTTCCGGACGGCGTGGAGCTGATCGTCGGCGACATCGCCGACCCCGCCGCCGCCAGCCAAGCCGCGCAAGGCACCGCCGGTTGCTTCCACCTCGCCGCCATCGCGTCGGTGGAGCGTGGCGTGAAAGACTGGTTGGGCACCCATCGCGCCAACCTGACCGGCGCGATCTCGATCTTCGACACGATCCAGCGATTGGGCACCAAAGCGCCGGTCGTCTATGCCTCCTCCGCCGCCGTCTATGGCGATTGCCAGACGATCCCGGTTCCGGAAACCGCGGCCTGCGAGCCGTTATCGGCCTATGGCGCCGATAAATACGGCTGCGAACTGCATGCCCGCGTCGCCAGCCACGTCCACGCCATCCCTACCGCAGGCCTGCGCTTCTTCAACGTCTACGGCCCGCGCCAGGATCCGAAATCGCCCTATTCGGGGGTGATTTCGATCTTCTGCGAGCGTATCACTTCGGGCATGCCGGTCAGTATCTATGGCGACGGAGGCCAAACCCGCGATTTCGTCTATGTCGGCGATGTCGTCGCCGCGATGCTTGCCGCCATGCGCCTGAAACCGGCCAATGCGCCGGCGTTCAACGTCTGCACGGGCCAGGCGACGTCGGTGCTCGATCTCGCGCATGTCATCGGCGACCTCGCGGGCAAACGGCCGGAAATCGCGCATTTGCCGGCGCGCGCCGGCGAAATCCGCCATTCCCTCGGCGACCGCTCGCTCAGTCAGTCCGTGCTTGGGCTTGGCCCCACGGCCGCGCTGCGCGAGGGACTGGCGCGCCTGCTGACCCTCGCCCAGGCGTCACCGTGCTGAAGCTCGTTCTGCTGTCGGTTTTTCTGCCCCCCATTTGCTTCCTGTATCTCGCGCTCCTTGGCTTGTTCCTGCTGACGCGCCGCCCGCGTATCGGCTTTATTTTTTGCTGGATCGGCCTGGTGGGCCTGTTGATCACCGCGCTGCCGGTGGTCGCGGGCACCCTCATGAGCCAATTGGAACAGGGGATGCCGCGCAGCGCGCCGTCCGACGCCAAACCCCGCGCGATCGTCATCCTTGGCGGTGAGATCCAGAAATCCCGCGACTCGCCCTTCGCCTTGCCGGGCAGCCTGACCGCCGAGCGCCTGCGCAAAGGCGCCGAGCTCTGGCGCCGCGTCAAACTGCCGATCCTTGTCACCGGCGGCATCGTTCAACCGGGCCGCCCGCCCGTCGGCCGGGTCATGGCCGACAGCCTGCGCGACGATTACCAAATCCCGGTGCAATGGGTCGAGGACAACTCCGCGACCACCTGGGACAACGCGGTCATGAGCGCCGAGATCCTGAAAAAACAGGGCATCACCTCAGTTTACCTCGTGACCAACGCGTGGCACATGCGCCGTGCGCTGATCGCCTTCCGCCGCGCGGGCGTGGCGGTGACCGCCGTCCCCACGTCGCTCGACGCACCCGACTATAAGGCCTTTGCCGCCTATATCCCGTCCCAATCCGCCTGGGAGGGGACCTATTTCGCGACCCATGAGTGGATTGGCTGTGCCTGGTACGAACTCCGCTGAGCCCGTGAAGCGGGTCGCGGCGCTGACGGCGCTGCCGGTGGACGCCGCCGCGCTGTTGGATGCGGCGGGTGGATTTTTCGCCAGCCGCGTTTGGTGGGACATCGTGACACACCACGCGTTGCCGGCGTCCGCCACGCCATACTTCGCGGTGGTCCACGCGGGCGGCGCGACGGCGGTGTTCCCCATGCTGCGCGACGCGGCCGATGGGGAGGAGCGCGCTTTGACGACGCCCTACACCTGTTTGTATGAACCTCTGATCGGAACTGGCGGCCGCCATGCGCTGTTCACCGCCTTTGCCCGATCCCGCCGCGCTTATGCGATCACCCGGTTGGACGCGCTTGACGAAGCCACCGCCGCCGACCTCGCCGCCGCCGGACGTGATGTGGGCCTCGCCGTCACTTTGTTCGCGCATTTCGGCAATTGGCATGAAACGGTCGCCGGCCTCGACTGGCCCGCGTATTTGGCGACCCGGCCCGGCGCGCTGCGCGAAACCATCCGCCGCCGCGCCCGCCGCGTCGAACGCCAGCCCAACGCGGTCTTCCGCCTGTTTCACGACACAACGGACCTGGAAACCGGCATCGCGGCGTTCGAGGCGATTTACGCCCGCAGTTGGAAACAGCCCGAGCCCTTCCCCGGGTTCAACCCCGCGCAAATCCGCGCCGCCGCCAGTCTGGGGATCATGCGTCTTGGCGTCTGGTGGATCGACGGCTCCCCCGCCGCCGCGCAATTCTGGATCGTCGAGCACGGTCAGGCCACTGTCCTGAAACTGGCCCATGACGAGGCGTTCAAAACCCTGTCGCTTGGCACCATCCTGACCGCGCGCATGATCCGCCACATGCTGGAACATGAGGGTGTCACCGAACTCGATTTCGGCCGCGGCGACGATCCCTATAAACGCGATTGGACTGTTTCCCGCCGCCCCCGCATGGGCGTGCTGCTGATCAATCCCCGCCATCCGCGCGGCCTGCTGGCTTTGGCCCGCCACGCCGCCGGGCGCATCCGGGCGAGGCTTCGAAATCCCGTCTGACCGTGGCATGATCAAGCCGCATCAACGACCGGAGATCGACCCATGCCAGGCGCCCTGGACCATCTGCTCGTCCTCGACCTCACCAGTTTTCTGTCCGGCCCCTATTGCACGATGATGCTGGCCGATCATGGCGCCGACGTCATCAAGATCGAGCCGCCGACTGGCGATTCCGCGCGCAACATGCCGCCTTTCATCAACGGCGAGGGCGCGCCGTTCATGACCTGGAACCGCAACAAACGCTCCATCGTGCTGGATCTGAAACTGGACGCCGATCGGGACGCTTTGTGGGCGCTGATCGACCGCGCCGACATCCTGGTGGAAAACTACCGCACCGGTGTCCTCGCCCGCCTCGGCTTCGGTTGGGAGGCGCTGCACGCCCGCAACCCGCGTTTGGTCCTCGGCTCGATTTCCGGCTTTGGCCAGACCGGCCCTTACAGCAAGCGCGGCGGCTTTGATCTGATAACCCAGGCGATGTCCGGCCTCATGAGCACCAACGGACCGGCCGACGGCGAGCCTTTCCGCTTGCCGATCGCCATTTCCGACGTCAGCGCCGGCATGTTCCTCGCTTTCGGCATTCTCGCCGCGATCGAGTCCCGCCACCGCTCTGGCCTTGGCCAGCACGTGGAAACCTCGTTGCTGGAGGCCGCGACTTCGCTCGCCGTCTATGAATCCGCGCATTATTTCGCCACCGGCACCCGCCCCGAGCGGATCGGCCAGGCCCATCGCGGCAGCTCCCCGTATCAATGTTTCGCGACCGCGGACGGGCACATCACCATCGGTGCGTCACAGCAACATTTCTTCACGGCGTTATGCGCCATGGTTAGCATGGCTACGTTGACCGCCGATCCGCGCTTCAAAACCGTCGCCGACCGGGTGAAACACAACGATATTCTGGTTGGGCTGCTGGCCGAACCGTTGCGCATGAAACCATCCGCCCATTGGCTGACGGCGTTGGAGGCGGCGGGCGTTCCCGCCGGTCCCGTGCTGCATTACGATGAGGTGTTCACCGACCCGCAGATCCTCGCCCGCGGCATGGTCGCGCGCACCGATCACCCGGAAACCGGGCCGTTCCACACCTTGGGCGTCACGGTGAAACTCTCGGCGACGCCCGGCGCCGTGCGGCTGCCCGCGCCGCGTCTTGGCGAGCACGGTCCCGAGATTCTCCAGCGCGCCAAACCGGTATAATAGCAACGGCCCTTTATGTTGACCCATCGTCGATGGGCCAACGGCCGCTGGTAGCCTTTTTGGTTTCGCGGGCCGTTGGTATCAGGCCGCGTTCACCGCGCGGGCGAGGGCCGCGTCACGATGATTGGCGTAAAACGCGCGCGCGTCGTTCGCCGGCATCGGCCGGCCCAGGAAATAGCCCTGGACCTCGGGACAGCCCTGATCGAGCAGCATGCGCAACTGACGTTCGGTTTCGACGCCCTCGGCGGTGACCTCCAACCGCAAGCGGTCCGCCATGGTCAGCACGCTTTCGACGATCGCCCGCGTCGTCGCGTCATGTTCCTGCGCGCGCACGAACGACTGATCGATCTTGATCCGATCGAAGGGAAACCGCCGCAAATAACTCAGGCTCGCATACCCCGTGCCGAAATCGTCCAACGCCAGATGCAGCCCGCGGTCATGCAGCCGCTTCAACGTCGCCAGCGCCTGGGTTTCATCACCGATCAGCACGCCCTCCGTCACCTCCAACTCCAACCGGTCGGGCGTCAGATCGTTGCGGGCGATCACACCGCTGATGATGTCCGCCAGATTGTTCGACAGAAATTGCACCGGCGACAAATTCACCGCGATGCGCGCGTCCGGCATCCCCTTGGCGAACTGACACGCCTCTTCCAGTACCAGCATCCCCAGATCCGCGATCAGACCGCATTGCTCGGCCACCGGAATGAATTCCGACGGCGAGATGAACCCGCGCTCCGGATGCCGCCACCGCGCCAGCGCCTCGAACCCCGAAATCCGCGAGGCATGCCGATCGAACCGCGGCTGAAACCACAGCTCCAACGATTTTTCCCGCAGCGCGCGGCGTAAATCGCATTCGATCTGCCCCCGTTCGCGCATTGCCCGATCCATCTCGGGATCGAAACGCACGATCAACCCGCGCCCGCGCGCCTTCGCCTGATGCATCGCCGCCGCCGCGTGCTTCAGCAACTCGGTGCTGGTGGTGCCGTCGTCCGGAAAAAACCCGAGGCCCAGACTGGCGGAAAGCCGGAATGGGGTGCCGTCGATGTCGATCGGATCGCGCAGTTCGGTCAGGATCGATGCCGCCAGCGTGGCCGTCGTCTCGGCTCGCGGCTTATCGGCGCATACCAAAGCGAATTCATCGCCGCCGGTCCGCGCGACCAAAG
>JAYVXQ010000536.1:0-9829 GCA_043785025.1 Acetobacteraceae bacterium | reverse complement strand
TCCCCGACGCGGCCTCCGCGGGCGTGGAAATCGAGCGTCGCCAGGAAAACTGATCACAGCCTATTTTGGGGTTAACATCCTGAGGCCCGACAGCCTCGCTGTCTGGGTCCGGAAACCGCCATTGACAGAAAAATTTATTGTTTTTCAACGAGTTATTTAACGCCTAAAAATTCATCAATCTTTAAGAAACCCAAGGAAACCGCCCCTGTCCCGGGGTTGCGGAAAACCTTTTCTACAGGGTTATCCACAGTTTCGGTGGATGAACGTGTAACTCATTGAAACCGGCTGGAAGGGATTTGTTCCATCAGGATTTTGACTTAATTTTGAACCCTGTCGCGAGAATTGATTTATGATATTGTGGCCGAAATGCCACGGTCCGCCCATAAAACGCGCGAGACGAATCGACGGGCGGACTCCCCCGTACTGAGCCAAAAAGGCTAAACTCACCCCATGGACACACCTGACCTCGTCCCCAAAGGCGTCGGCGTGATCGAGGCCGCGATGCTCACGATGCCGGGCAATCCCGGCGTCTACCGCATGCTCGATCAGAAAGGCGACGCGCTTTACGTTGGCAAGGCGCGCAACCTCAAACGACGCGTGCTGTCCTACACCCAGATCGGCCGGTTGTCGGAACGCCTGCGCCGCATGGTCTCCGAAACCGTGTCGATGGAGGTCATCACTACCCATACAGAGGCCGAGGCGCTGCTGCTGGAAGCGAACCTCATCAAACGGCTGAAGCCCCGCTTCAACATCGTTCTGCGTGACGACAAATCCTATCCCTGGTTGATGCTGACGGAAGATCATCCCTTCCCGCAGATTACCAAGCACCGTGGTGCGCGCACTCGCAAAGGTTCGTTCCACGGCCCCTTCGCCTCGGCATGGGCTGTCAACCAGACCGTGACGGCGATGCAGCGGGTATTTTTGTTACGATCCTGCGCCGACACCGTGTTCTCCAACCGATCCCGTCCCTGCTTGCTGTTTCAGATCAAGCGTTGCTCCGCCCCCTGTGTCGGCCGGATCGAGCCCGCCGAATACGCCAAGCTGGTCAACCAGGCCAAAGCCTTCCTGACCGGCAAATCCGGCCTCGTGCAACAGGAACTGGCGGGCGAAATGGAACGCGCCGCCGAGACGCTGGAGTTCGAGCGCGCCGCCGCCATCCGCGACCGCATCCGCGGCCTGACCTTCGTGCAGGGCAACGACGTGATAAACCCCGCCAGCCTGGAGGACGCCGACGTGATCGCCGCCTGGCAAATCGCCGGCCAGACCTGTGTGCAGGTGTTCTTCATCCGCGGCGGGCGCAACAACGGCAACCGCGCCTTCTTCCCCACCCACACCCGCGCCGAGGAGACGCCCGAGGTCCTCAGCGCCTTCATCGCGCAATTCTACGACGACAAACCCCCGCCCTCGCTGGTCCTGATCAACCACGAACTGCCGGAACAGGCTTTGGTGACCGAGGCGCTGACGCTGAAGGCCGGCCGCCGCGTCGAAATCCACATGCCCCAGCGCGGCGAGAAACACGCCGTCATCCAACACGCCGAAATCAATGCGCGCGAGGCGCTGGAACGCAAACTCGCCGAAACCGCCGGTCAGGCGAAGCTGCTCGATGGCGTCGCGAAACTGTTCAGTTTGGCGAAAACCCCGGAGCGGATCGAGGTCTACGACAACTCCCACATCATGGGCACGAACCCGTACGGCGTCATGATCGTCTCGGGCCCGGAAGGGTTCATCAAGGCCGCGTACCGCAAATTCGGCATTCGCGGCGCAATCGCGCCTGGCGACGATTTCGCGATGATGAAGGAAGTACTGACACGCCGTTTCGCTCGCGGATTGAAGGAGCGGGAAGAGGGCGCGCCGTCCTCCGACTGGCCGGACATTGTGCTGATCGATGGCGGCGCCGGTCAGTTGTCGTCCGTTCGTTCGGTGCTGCAAGACCTTGGCGTGACCGATGTGAAACTGATCGCCATCGCCAAGGGCGTCGACCGCGACGCGGGCCGCGAGTGGCTGCACACCGACGGCATGGACGCCTTCCAACTGCCGCCGCGCGATCCCGTATTATATTTTTTGCAACGCATTCGTGATGAGGCCCATCGTTTTGCCATCACCACCCATCGCGCCGGCCGCTCGAAAGCGATCCGGCAGAGCGAACTGGATGAAATCGACGGCATCGGCGCCGCCCGCAAACGCGCCTTGCTCAATCATTTCGGCTCCGCCCGCGGCGTGAAAATGGCGGGTCTTGGCGATCTGGAAGCGGCCCCCGGCATCAACACCGAAATCGCGCGGCGGGTTTACGCGCATTTTCATCCGGGCGTGCGGATGGAGACAGCGGGTTGATTTGAACCGCCGCCTCGGCCAAGGATCGCGGTGACTGACAACAACAGGGGAGCGTTGAACCATGCACTGGACCGATCGCCGCGAGCGTTATCGCGTTGTCATCGCGGGCAACGAATGTATCCATCCCGGCTCGGTCTTCGACGCGATCTCAGCCCGCATCGCCGAGGATATCGGTTTCGAGGTCGGCATGTTCGCCGGATCCATCGGATCGTTCTCCGTCCTCGGCGTGCCCGACCTGATCGTCCTCACCCTGACCGAATTCGCCCAACAAGCCTATCGCATCAACCGCGCGGGCAAACTGCCGCTGATGGTCGACGCCGACCACGGCTATGGCAACGCGTTGAATGTGATGCGCACCATCCAGGAGCTGGAATCCGCGGGCTGCGCGGGCATCATGATCGAGGACACGATCCTGCCCAGAACCTTCGCCGAGCAAAAACCCGGCCTGATTTCGATCGAGGAGGGCATCGGCAAAATGCGCGCCGCCCTGCGCGCGCGGGAAGACAAATCCCTGGTGATCATCGGCCGCACCTCCGCCGCCGCGTTCACGTCGTGGCAGGACGCCCTGGCCCGCGCCAAGGCGTATGAAAAAGCCGGAGTCGACGCGATGTTCTTCGCCGGGGGCGTGACCAAGGAATTTCTGGAGGCACTGAACGCCGAAATCAAAATTCCCATCATGTTGGGCGGCGGCGTCGCGAGCCTGGACAAGGCGTGGTTGGGCACGATGGGCGTGCGCATCGCGCTGCAGGGGCATCAGCCGTTCTCCGCCGCCGTGCAAGCGGTTTACACCACGCTGAAAGCGTTACGAGACGGCACCAAACCGGCCGACCTGACCGGCGTCGCGCCGGCGGAGATGATGGAAAAATACACCCGCGCAGCGGATTACAAGGCCTGGACTGAAAATTTCATGACATGACGCCAGCGGGCGGACGTCGCGAACGTCGCGAACGCCCGAAGGAAGGATTTTTAATACGTCAGCTCTTGTCAAACCGCTCGATCGACGCCTTCCGCCGCAGATCGCGCAACAATTGCCGCGACGTCAGCTCGACACGATCGGAAATCAACCGCCGCCGCACATCCTCTTTCGTCTGAGTCGCCGTGTTCTTCTGCTCCTTCGCGCAAATGATCAGCACGGCGATGCCGTCATTGGCGACCAAAGGTTGACTGGCGGTGCCCGCGGGAAGTTTCGTCAGCATTTCCCGGAACGGAGCGGGTGAGACCGTCTCCAGCCGGATCTCCCCCGGATCGGCGGGCCGCGCCGAAGGGTTGGCCCGCGAAGCCGCCTCCATCTGCGCACAGGTTTTCACCGAGGTTGAAACCGTGCGCGCGCGCTCCAACGCCTGGCGCTGCTGCTCGGTCGGGTTGTTGGGATCCAACGGCTGGCTGAACGGCAGAAACACCTGCCGCAACGAAATGAAGGTTCCGATATCCCGGCCAATTTCCCGCTTCGCCTGCACCGTGACGATGTCGAAACCGCCGGGGACCTTGACCGGATTGCTGATCGCGCCCACCGGCATTTCCGTGATCAGACGCGCCACTTGCGGATCCAGTTGATTGGGCTGAACCCAGCCAAGCTCACCGCCTTCCAACGCGCTCTGATTCTGGCTGAACTGCGCCGCCACCGCCGCGAACGCGGCACCCGCGCGTAACTCGCCGATCACCGTCTCGGCAAACCGTTTCGCATCAGCGATGTTCGCGGGATCATCGACCGGAATGAAAATCTCGCCCACCCGATACTCCGGCTTGCCGTTCTGCCGCTCATGCCGGCGCATCTGCTCCTCAACCTCGGCGTCCGTGATATTCACCTTGTCCGCCAATTGCTCGCGCAGCACCTGAGTCCATGCCAACTGCGTCCGAATCTGATCCAGCAGCGTGCGCAAACTGACGCCCATGCCACCCAGCTTCTGCCGCAAGGCGCCGTCGGACATGTTGTTACGCTGCTCGATATCCCGCACCGCCCCCGCGATTTGCTTGTCGGGCACAACGATCTTGCGCCGCTGCGCTTCCTGCAGTCGCAGTTTCTCATCGACCAGTTGATTGCCAATCTGCGTTTTCAATCGCGACAGAACCTCGGTCGAGGTCGGCAATCCCGTCGACAACGCGAACAGCCGGGCGCGATTCTCCACATCCCCATTGGTGATCACATCGCCGTTCACAACGGCGATGATCCGCATCCCGGGGATCGCCGATTGCGCGCGCACCGCGACCGGAACCGACAATGCCGGCAAAACCGAAACCATCGACAATACAGATAATACGCGGCACAAGCGCGACATACGGGCCTGGGTTTGATCCCGGCTGGTCGTTGGCATCGGTGGCATCCCCGTTTCAGATCGCGCGGTAGCCAACCTGGCCAACCGTCTTAAAGGTGAAGAAAAACAGTACAGCGGTCGAACCATGATCGTTCAGCAACGACGTGAAGCGCCGCAGAATGCGTACGTCAAGAATGAAACACTCATCCTCGTATGCGCCAACGGCGCCATAGCTCACCATCTGGTTCGTGGAAAGGTTCCGCCGGGCCGTGGCCGAGACCCGGTAATTCTCCCACTTACTCGACACCGTCGCCGTTATCTCATTCCTGGGCGCGTAATAGCCATTGCCCAAGGGAGGCGGACGAGGATTTTCATAGAAGTAGTAAGGATCGAAATTGGAATACAGATACCCGCCACTCAACCGGAACCGATCCGTCCCAACCGCCGTCACCGCCTCAGCCATGCGCGGTTTCATCGTTTTCTGATCGAACCGTCCGCGCACCGTCATATCCAGCCACGGCGCCGGCGCGACCGAGGCACGCGCGACCACATCGGACACAGTGCCGTTCAGCCCCGAGGCCACCGGATACAAATTATCCTTGGCCGTCTGATACGACTGCCCAATCAATCCATCGATCACCGGACCATTCAAATACCATGCGCCATGCAGCGCGGCGTTCAGCCGCGTCCCGCCTTGCAGCCGATCGATCCCCGAAAATCGGTTGAACCCGAACAAATTAGCGTCGTTGAACTCGAACGACAGCGCATCCTCGTTCGGAATCCTCGCCAACTGGCTGTCGCCCTTACGCGGCTGCACGACGAGTTGCAACAGCGGCTCGATCACCTGCACACCCCATTTGCCGGCGTCCCGCATCAACGGCCAGCGCAGATCGACCGCGATCCCCGCCTGTCCCTGCGCCGTGTCCACACCACGATGGGTGGCGAAATTCGGCTGCTGATTGAACTGCGACGCGTCATAAGCGGCGGAATCGCCATGCAACGACACTTTCCACAGATCGCCCACGGGCCCCTGGAATGGCCGCTCCCAGTTCAGCGACAAATTGGCCCGCCGCGTGTTGGTCCCATCCGTCCGCACCACATTAAACGCCCCGGCATCCACCGACAGCCGCCCGCCAAGAGCATCCGGAAACCCGGTATAGCTATAGGTATACCGGGGCAGAACCAACGGCAGCCGCGCGTTGGCGATGGACGCGATCAACCCCTGATAGCCTTTGACGTCGATCCGCGAATAAGACCCTTCTCCGAATCCTTCCAAATAAACCGTACTTGGCAATACGTTGGCATCGCCCGCCAGCCCCAGAAGCGTGTGCTGATGCAACACGAAATCGCTGGAGGACGCGCGGCTGATGTCAAACCCCCAGCGCCAGGTTTCATCCAGGGTGAATTGTCCCTTGGCCGCGAAACTCCCCTGGAACGATGGGCTCTGATAACCGGCGGCCACGTTCATCGTCAGGTTGCCGCTGTTGAACCGGCGCCGGTATTCCGTGTCGATCAATCCCCCGGTGCGGGTCGTGATCAACGGCGTGATCGTCGCATCGGACTGCCCATCGATGACCCAGTAATACGGCTGACCGTAAAACGCGCCCAACGTGGAGGACAGGCCAATCACCGGCGGCAATAATCCGGACTGCCGCGGCACCGTCGGATCGGGATGCCAGATGAACGGAATATAGGCGACCGGCAAACCTTTGATCCGCAACAGCGCATCGCGATACTCGATCGTCTTGTGCTCGGTGTCCTGCACCGCGGACGCCGCCTCGATCTGCCACAGCGGCGGGCGGGTCGGATCGTCCTTGCAAAGATCGCAGGACGAATACACCACCCGCGACAACTCGTTCAGCAGCCCGCCGGTCCGGCGCATCCCGTTGGCGGCGAGCCGTCCGTTATGATCCATCACCCCCCGGACCGATTTCATGATGCCTTCGCTCATGTCCCGGCTGAGTTCGGCGTAGGAGGCGAACAACACCTGCCCGTCCGCCTCCAGCAACACGATATTGCCCACCGCGACAACGACGCCCGTGTTGCGGTCGAACGACATCTGATCGGCCCGCACCACGCGCCCGCCCTGCCATGCCTCGACATTCCCGCGCGCGGTCACCACGCCACGTTCTTTGTCGTACTCGACCTGATCGGCCGAAAACGTGACCGGCTCATCGCGCGACACGCCGGGCGCTCCCGCCGCCGCCAACCGGCTCAACTGCGCGACGGCGGCGCCAGGAAGACCCAGCAGCACCACCGCCGCCAGCACGCGAATCAGACGAGTAAGTTTCATGATCAGCCGTCTTCCGTGTGCAACAGCATCGCAACCGCCAGCATCATACCGGCCGCCGCTGGAGCCCATGCGGCCAGGACAACGGGCAGCGCGCCCGATTGGCCAAACTCCTCAGCGACTTTCGATATCAGGAACAGCGCGAAACCCGCCGATACCCCGCCGCCGATCATTTTCACCACGCCGCCCCGCCGCGTTGGACGCATCGAGAAGCCCGCCGCGACCAGCGCCATCGTGGCGGCCAGTAGAGGCAGCGCCAGCAGCGCATGGAAATGCAGCCGGTGGCGGACCGACGAAAACCCCGACCGCTCCAACAACGCGATGAAGTCGGGCAAAGCCCAGACCGAGAGCGTGTCAGGCGCGGCGAAGCTGTCCTGCACCCGCGATACCGTCAAATCGGTGGTCAATCGCAATGCCCTGGGGGCTTCCGGCAACTGATCGGGCCGGATCGTCCGCGCGCCTTCGAACGACCAATGGCCCTTGGTCAAAGACGCGCTGGTCGCCTCGATCCGCGCCAGCAAATGATCGCCGTCATCCAGGCGGAACACGCTCACCGGTCCGGTCACAAGCTGGTCGCCCGTCACCGACACCGCGCTGGCGTGGATGATGGCGACACCTCGGGGCTGCAATTCCCGATCCGACTGACGCAACCATAATTGCCCGCCATTCAACGCCAACGGGCCGCCGCCGGTGCGAATATAGGCGGTTTCCATCGCCTCCGCCCGCGCCAGCATCACCGACGACAACGGGCTGATGGCGACCGTCGTGATGACGCCCAGAGTCAGGGCGCACAGCGTGGGCAACGTCAAAAACTCCCACGCCGAAATTCCCGCGGCCCGCGCCACGATCAGTTCCGACGATCGCGTCAGCCGCCAGAAGCACAGAATGCCGCCCAGAAGCACGGAAAAGGGCAGGATTTGGATCATGATGAACGGCGCCCGCAACCCCGCGATCTGTGAGACCAGGGCGAACGTCGCGTCGGGTTTGTTGGATGACCGGCGCAGCAATTCGATGAAATCGAACATCGACACAAGCCCCGACAACGCCAGCCACGTCAGCAACACGGCGATCAAAAAATGCCGGGAGATATAGCGGGACAGGGTCAGCGTCACGGTCACGCGGGCAGCGCCGTGTTGGGCGGCGTCTGCGGCGGCAACACCCGCGGCCGCTGCCGCGACGCCAACTCAGGCCCGAACAGCAGGCCCGCCGCCAGGATCCCAGGGATCACCGCACGCGCCCAGATCAGCGCCACCAGGGCATTATCGCGCGCCGCCAGCCCATTCAGCGTCAACCCAAGCGCGACCAGCGCCACCACCGTCACGACCGACAGCAACGGCCGCATGAACCCGCCATGACGTTGAAACGGCCCCGTCAACACCGCGACCAGCGCGATCAACGTGTATGATATCGCCGCCAGCGGCTCAGCCAGGCGCTTGTGGCCCTCCGCCACCCACTTAGAGGCATCGCGCGGCTGCGCCCGTATCGGGGTCAATAACTCCATTACCGAGACCTCGGCCATATCCAGCGGCCTCTGCACCCCCGGCCCCGCGGTATCCACCAGATCGATCTCGTTTTCCTTGAACGTCAGAATGTTCAGACGTCCCGTCTGCCGGTCGATTTCCTGACGGCTGCCATTCAGCAGCAATACCCGGGGCCCGCGCTCCCCTTCCAGCAATTGTCCGGATTCCGCCAAAATCGTCGCGTGCAACGCGGGATCCCGCGCGTCGTCGACCAATATCCCATGCAACGCGCCATCAGTACCCCGCCGGCGGACATACACCACCAGCTTGTCAGAAATCGGCGTGAACACCCCCTCCTGCAACAGAAACGCCGCGACCTTATTGCGAATTTGCCACTGAAACTCCTTGAACGACGCGAGGCTCGCGGGCACCACGGACAGGTTCAGCCAATAACACCCGATGGTCGCGAGCAGCGCCAGAACCAAAGCCGGACGCGCCAGCGCGAAGGGCGACAGGCCCGCGGCGCGCATCACCGTCACCTCCCGATCGCCCGACAGCCGCAGATAGATGAACTGCACGACGACATAGGTGGTAATGGGGAGAATGACCGCGACGAAACTCGGGATCAGCAGCCCAGTGAGCCGCATGAACACGAGCAAGGAGAGGCCGCGATTCACCACCAACTCCACGAACCGCAAGGACTGGGTCAGCCATATCAGGGCCGTCAGACCAGCCGTGACCGCGATCAGCGCCCAGAAGACCTGACGAAAAATATAGTGGTCGAGTCTCGTGGGCAGGGGAGGGAGCCGCATCCCCTGTTTTTGCGGCACGCGAGAAGCCTGCGCAAGCCAGGCCATGCCGATGTCTGAGCCCCTGACGACGGCCGCGTCACTGCCGCCCTTACGGACGGTGATCGCGGCACACGGCCTGGATGCCCGCCATTCATTGGGCCAGCATTTCCTGCTGGACGGCAATCTCACGGCCCGCATCGCCCGCGCCGCGGGAGACCTCACCGGGCGAAATGTGATCGAAATCGGTCCCGGACCCGGCGGCCTGACCCGGGCGTTGCTCGACACCGGCGCCACCCGCATCGCGGCCATCGAACTGGACCGTCGCGCGGTCGCCGCGATCGCCGAACTCGCCGCCTCAACCAACGGCCGCCTGACGATCCATGAAGCCGACGCCCTGCGCGTCGCCCTGCCGGATCTGCTGCCGCCACCCCGCCATATCGTCGCGAATTTGCCCTATAACGTCGCCTCGCCATTGCTCGTGCGCTGGCTACGTGAGGCGGCTTCATACGAACGCATGACCCTCATGTTCCAAAAGGAGGTCGCGGACCGCATCGTCGCCATCCCCGGCTCCGGTGCCTATGGCCGGCTTTCGGTGATCGCGGGCTGGACCTGCGACAGCCATATCGCGGTCCGCCTGCCGCCCGCCGCCTTCGTCCCACCTCCCAAGGTCTGGTCCGCTGTCGTGGTCCTGACACCCCGCCCGGA
>JAYVXQ010000535.1:0-3027 GCA_043785025.1 Acetobacteraceae bacterium | reverse complement strand
TACCGCCATTTGCTGACACTGCCGGGTCTAAACCCAATGGGAAGGTGGCAGTTGATCCAGGCCATCCTGCTGTTCGGCTGCACGCCGTTTTACCTGGTTTTTTTACTCGCCGCCGCATGGGCTGCCGCGACCGACCACCACTCGCCATTTCCTTTCGGTTGGGCCTTGACGGCGACGTGCCTGTGGGCGGGCGGACTCTATGCACCAAAGCTGTTGGGCTACCTGGAAATATTGATATCTCCCAATAAACGAACAACCTACGGCGGCGCCCGGCGCGTGGCGATCGGCGCGATGTTGGAATTCGCGTTCACGCTGCTGCTGGATGCCATCAACACATGGGCCAGGTCGCTCGCGACGGCGCGGATCGTGTTCGGCTTTCGCGCCTCCTGGTTGCCGCAGAACCGCGGCGATCGCGGCGTACCCTGGTCTGAGGCCACGCGGTTGCTATGGCCGCAAACCCTGCTTGGCATCCTCGTCTTCGCCGGTTTCGCAATGTCTGGACTGACCGCCGTGATCTGGGCTGTGCCCTTCGCGTTGGGGCTGGTGGTGGCGATCCCGTTTTGCGTGATCACCGCGCATCTGGATGTTGGACGTTGGATGCGGCGGAGGCAGGTTGCCGCCGTGCCGGAGGAAATTCGGTTTTGAGAACGCCGGTCGATCGGTTGGGACCATCGGGCCGGATGAAGCTGCTCGATAAAACAATGAGTTGGCGTCATGGCGCGTCGAACGGACATGCTGTCCGCGACCAGCGCCAGGCGGACGGTAACCGACGGTGACACGAAGACGCGACTCAAGTTACATTGCCAAAATTGTGACAGAATCGTCGTAAAGAAAAAGGGCGCGACAAGTGGCAGACTTAAGAAATCGCACATGGCGAGCAATTCTCCTCATCGTTGGATTCTCGATTCCCGTACTTTGTATAACGGTAGGTTCTGCCTTCGGATCAACTGTTACATGTGTGTGGTCCCGGACGGTGACCGATCCTGAAAAGAACTTGCCGTTCTTCCAGCAGATGGAGGCAGAGGGATATTCTGGTCCGCAGGGAGAAGTTTGTGTTCTGGCTCATCTTAACGGACGCGTTGACAAAGGCGACTCTGCTCAAATCGAAGCATTCATTGTCGCTAATCTTCCGTTCCTGACGGGGCTTGAACTAAACTCAAAAGGAGGTAACGTCTCTGAATCCATGGAGATTGGGCGCCTTCTCCGACGCTACTACCTTGCTACAGAAGCGCCTCAAGAAAATGGATTTGGGCCATCATGGTTGCGTCCTTCTCCTGAAATATTTGTTGCCGAACCAGGTGCGACTTGCGTTAGCGCATGTTTCTTTGTATGGCTCGGCGGTATAACACGCGGCGGCGACTATATAGGAATTCATCGTCCGTTTCCGACGATCGCTGAAATGCAACGAATGTCTCCCGCTCAAGCCGATCAATCGTATCGTGATTTGTCCAATACAATAAGGTCCTATTTGGCGGAAATGGGCGCCGCCCAGCATTGGCTGGATGATATGATGAGGGTCGCTTCTGAAGCCATTCATGTGCTCTCCAAACAGGAAGTTAGCGAGCTCGTTGGACAAACTTTTGGTGATGTTCCAAGCATTGCTCAGTGGAAGTCGGCGCATTGCGGTTCCTTATCAGATGCGGAGCTAAAGGATATAAGAGGGTTCATCGCGCTGAAAATTAATAAGCTCTCTGTGCCCTCAAATCGGAGAATTTACAAAGAGGCTTTAATGAATCGCTGGGAGGCAATAATACGTTGCGGCCAGCAAGCTCTAATTTTGGCGCGGTGGCGGGCTCGTGAGTTGGACCAGAAAAAATGATTTTGATAAAAAAATGAAACCTTCGATCTATTGACGGTATATATCGAGGATGGCGCCTGTCGGACGATGTTGGAACGAGTGCCATTCTTGGATTAGGAAGTCGGATATTGCATTATGGAATTTGACGAGCGGTCGCCGGAGTCGCACTGGGTTGTGACGGACTTTAATGTCCAAAGTTTCCTTCGCTCAGGTTAGCGGGTGCATTCCTCTGGCGGAGCCTGATGCTTTAGGCTGATGCGCCGACCGGAATATTGCTTGAAAATCCGACATCGATCAAAGAACTAAAATGAACTCTCTGGTCCGGGAAACAGTCGCGCGGAGCGGCCCTCCAGCCAGTAATACAGCAATCCGATCCACTCATGCGCCGCGAGATCGACCGCCGCCAGCTTGTTGCCCAAGGGCCGCGACGCCGATGGTGAGCCCTTGCGCGTGGTCCGGTACGCCACGGGCCAGGCCACCAAAGGCGGCCAGCCGGCGGCGCGAAACGCCCCCATCGCCCGCGGCATGTGGCTGGCCGAGGTCACCAGCAGCCAAGTCTCGCCGGGATTTGGGTGCGCCAAGGTTTTCGCGTTCAGCGCGTTGCCCCAGGTGGTTAATGAGCGCTCATCGTAATGGATCCGGCCGGGGGCGACGCCCAATTGGTCCAGCAGGACGCCGCTGAGAGCCGCCTCACTCGGCCGTCCCGTTGGGTGCGCGGCGGGACCGCCGGCGAAAATCAGCCGCGCGTCCGGCCAGGCGCGCGCGAGCGTGGCGAAGGCGGCGAGGCGGTCGCCGTCGCGGTTGAGCGTCGGGATCCCCCGGTCCGCCGCGACCGAGACAGTGATGCCGCCGCCAAGCACCACGATCCCGTCGACGTGGGTGACCGCGGTCGCCGGAAAGCGGTTTTCCAGCGGGCGTAGCACCCAGACATCGATCGGCAGCAGGCACATCGCGCCTAATCCGCCGAGGCCGAGAACCAGGATAGTCCACCCCGCGCGTTTCAGCGCGTGGTGGGATCCGGCGATCAGAACCACGCTCGCGCCCGCCACGCTCAACGCGGTCAGGACCGTACTCGGCTGCGAGAAATCCAGTAACGATCTCAGAACGGTCATGGATGGCGGGCGGGACGCCGCTCAGGCGATCGAGGAATTGAAGCTGCCTCCGTCCAGGATTAAATTATGGCCAACGATGAAGCCAATTTTCGCCGAGCACAGGAACGCGCACGCATC
>JAYVXQ010000534.1:0-3029 GCA_043785025.1 Acetobacteraceae bacterium | reverse complement strand
GGCATAAGGCGCCGTCGTCAACAAACTGATCCGCGCGCCGGCGTGATGCGCCCGGATCGCGGCGAACGCGTTCAGCGACAGGATGACGTTGCCGAGGGCACCCAGTTTAATGACAAGGACGGCGGGCGGGGACATCAGAACGGAGCGAGCCGGCTTGGCCTTCGAAACCTGTTGAAGCGGACGCCCGACGTGCTAAAAGTCTGAACTATGTTACGCAACGAACCGGACGACGGCGGATACCGATCATCGGACCTCCGCCGGCGCCCCACACAACGGGAGACGGGATCGATGACAGCGAAATTGATACGGACCGCGCTCATTATGGCCAGTTGTACAGGCCTGGTGGCTTGCTCACAACCCGGCGCGACCTCAGGTGGCGCCTCGATGGCACCGGTCGTGAACGCCGCCCCACCCGCGCCAACCGGCGCATTCCAGTATACATTGGGCGGTGTCGGCGCGGCCTCCGCGACCGGCACGAAAAAGGCGGCCGTGTGCACCGTGAAGGGCGCGCCCGCCAGCGCCGGAGTATCAACGCCCTGGTCTATCTCCGTCTCCAGCGGCGGCGGAGCCTGCGCTCATTCCCGGGAACTTGAACGGGAAAACAATACGATCTATGGCGTGAAATCCGCCCCCGCGCACGGTCAGATCACCCAGCAGCCGCAAGGGCCGAAAACCTATATCATTTATACCCCGACGCCCGGCTATACGGGTCCCGACACATTCACGATGCGCGCGCCTCGGGCCGCTATCGACATGCCGTATTCGATCACCGTCGTGCCCTGATCTTCGCCAACAGGTTCAATCCGGTTTGCGCGCGACGTAAATCCACTCGTCGCGCAGCAAACCGTACTTGACCTCGTCCTCCGGTGACACCCGGAACGTTTCTACCACGAAACCAACGCCCGCCAGCCGCTCAGCAAAATCCAGCCCGTAATACCGCACATGGTCATGCGCGCTGAAATGCGCCCAACGCGCGGTCTCACCAACGATCGCCGGATCTTCATACGTCTCCCGCCGGGTCGCGTTGATCGGAGTCGTCAGCAGCGCCACGCCCCCCGGCTTCAACACCCGGAACACCTCCCGCATCGCCGCGCGATCGTCGGGAATATGCTCCAGCACATGGTTCGCCATCACAACGTCATACGTCGCGTCCGGCAGTTTCGTATCCGTGATATCCAGCCGGTGAGTCACCCCCGCCTGCAGCAAATCCGCTGTCTCATACAACGGATTGCCGCGCATCCGCGCCATGAACGCCTTTTCCGGCGCGAAATGCAGAATGCGCTTCTCCGCCAGCCGGTCGCCGCCGCCTTCCGTGATCCACAGATGCAACAGCCGATGCCGCTCCCGCGCCCCGCAATGCAAACACCGCGCGTCCCACCGGCCCGGATGCCCGACGCTGATGAACGTCCCGCGATACCCGCAAATCGGACACTCCCGAGGCAGCCGCCCGCGAAACTGCCGCCGGTCGCCAAGCCACGCCGCCGCCAGCCGCCGCATATGAGTCAAATTCATCGCGTTCCCGAAACCACCGGAGCCGGAAACCGGGCCGCCCAATGCCGCGCGATGTCCAGCCGCCGCGTGACCCACACATCCGCGTGACCCTGAATATGATCCAACAGCCGCGCCAGACCCGCCGCCCGTCCCGGATGCCCAATGATCCGCATATGCATCCCGATCGACAGCATTTTGGGTTGCGTCGCGCCCTCGTGATACAGCATGTCGAACGCGTCGCGGCAGTACTGAAAAAAATCGTCCCCGTGCGCGAAAATCCCTTTGCCGAACTTCGAATCATTGGTCGACATGGTATACGGCACCACCAGATGCGGCGTCTCGCCGACCGTCGTCCAATACGGCAGCTCATCGTCATACGCATCGGAGTCGTAAAGAAATCCGCCGTCCTCCACCACCAGCTTCCGCGTGTTCAAACTGGGACCGGACCGGCAATACCAGCCCAACGGCCGCTCCCCCATCGTCTCGCGCAACGACGCGATGGCGCGGGCGATCTGGGCGCGTTCGGTCGCCTCATCCATCTCGTAATGTTTCTCCCACCGCCAGCCATGGCAGCAGATGTCATGGCCCGCCGCCTTGATCGCGGCGACGGCGGGCGCGTTGCGCTCCAGCGCCAGAGCACAGGCGAACATCGTCATCGGCAACTTCCGCTCGGCGAACAGCCGCATCACCCGCCAGAACCCGACCCGCGAGCCATAGGCGAACATCCCCTCGGCGGCCAGGTCGCGCCCCTTGATGCCGGGACTGGTCAGCCCATATTCGGTCAGCGCCCATTCCGTCTCGGGATCGCCGTCGCCGATGGATGGCTCGGACCCTTCCTCGAAATTCAGCACGAAGTTGACCGCGATGCGCGCGGGACCGGCGCCGGTCGGGTTGGGCCAATTGGGTTGTGGCGGCGTGGCGCCGTAGCCAAGAAGATCACGGGTCATGGGATGAGTGTACCGCGCCTCGGTGCGCGGGGGAACCAGGGCGCTGCCCTGGGCCCCATCACCGCGTGGCGTTTCCCGCCGAACCCCCTATGCTCCCTCACGCGGAGTCCCGCTGACACACGCCGCGACCACCATTGAAAGGCCCACCATATGACCCCCCGGTTTCTCCGTGACGAGGCGGCGCGTTTCCGGGACATGGCCGACGCCACTGACCGGGAGGCCTCGCGCCTCCGCCTGCTTGGCATGGCTGACGACTATGAACAGCGCGCCCAAACGGCCGAGGCGCTGGCCGGTCCCGCCGCGCCCGAGCCCGTGGAAGAGCCCTCCCAGCAACCCCCGATCGAGGATGCCGCGCCCGCCCGCGTCTCCCGCCGCATCCCGCGCGAGCCCACGCTGACGCTCTCCCCCGATCGGCCCGTCCGCCGCCGCCTGGAACGCGGCTGACACCGCCATGGCCCACCCGCCGGCAAGGCCTGGCGCGCCCTTCCTCGCCGCTTTGCTGGTGGAGCATCGCGACGGCCATTGCTCCTACGAAACGGCGCAACATCTGAAGCACGAATTCCGCCGCCTCGGCCCATCCGTGACCAGCGC
>JAYVXQ010000533.1:0-3037 GCA_043785025.1 Acetobacteraceae bacterium | reverse complement strand
CGCCCGGTCCGGCTGTCAGGCAGGCGGCGATAACGGCCGCCAGAAGCGTTTTCTTCATCGGCTTCGTTCCTTTGTTTCAGTCGCGGGCTTCGTGGTAGCGGGCCATGAACGGACCCAGCCAGGCCGAGGGTTCCTCACCCAGTTCGCCGCGCAGTTTCTCGGCGAATCGCACCGTGTTGGCGCGCCCCGACAGGACCGCGACGTATTCGCGCATATCGCCAAGGTCGAACTCGCAGATGACGCTGCCGGACTCGCGCTTCAGCAGAAAGCGGCGCTTTCCGAGCGCCATGTCCTCGCGAACCGCCTTGAACTCGCCCTCCGTGCATTTCAGGCCGCCGATATAGGCGTCCCGGTCCGCCGTGGGGGACGGATACAGAATCTTGGTCATGCACTGCGCGACCAGAGACGATCCGAGTTTCGAGTCCAGAACGTGTTCCGGCTGCTGCGTCGCCAGAATCAGCATGCCGTTGTTCTTGCGCACCGTGAGCAGGAACCTGTCCACGACGGCGGCGAACATCGGGTTGAGCAGGTAGGCCCGGAATTCATCGCACGACATGACGAAGCGTCGCCCATCCACCACGGACGCGACCCGATGCAGAAGGTATGCGGCGGCTGGCGCGCAGACCTCCTCGTAATCCAGCAAATGCGTCATGTCGAAACCGGTGATCGACGCGTCGAGCCGCACCTCGTCGGTATCGCCGTCGAACGCCCAGCCGAGGGCGTTGCCGCGGCACCAGCGTTCGAGCCGGGCGCCCGCGCCTTCGGCCGGGCCATGCAACAGAAATTCCCGCAGCCCGGCCAAAGACCGCATCTCCGGTTCATAGGAAAGCTGGCGGGCGATCCCGCGCTCCAGGCGCCGCGCCTCCTCGGAGGCAATCCCGCCCTTGCCGTCGCCTTCGATCAGCCCGGTCACCCATTCCCGCAGGAAATCCCGGGCCGCCGGGGTGCTTTGAAGCCCGCGCAGCGGCGCGAGACCGCTTGGCTCGCCACGGCGCAGCACGAGATAGGTGCCGCCGGTCGCGCGGACCAGCAACTCGCCGCCCCGGTCCTTGTCGAAGAAGATCACCGCGCCGCCTCGCCCGGCCATGGATTGCTCGAGCATCGCCAGCAGGAACATGAGGAAGGTGGTCTTGCCCGAGCCGATCGGCGCGAAGATGGCGGTCATGCCGACGTCGTCGACATGCGGCACGTAATCGTAGGGTGTGCCGCCATCGGTACGGAACCGGGCGAGGGCAGGGCCCCTATGACCGTCCCGGCGTCCCGCCGGAAAATTGTCCAGACTCGAAAATCCGGCGAAGTTGCGCGAGTTGATCGCACCCGGCCGTGTGCGCCACGTGCCGTTGCCGGGAAGTTGCGACCAGAACGCCGCCTCCATGCCGATGCCTTCCTGCACCACGACGGAGCCGGCGTCGGTCAGCCGGGCGCGCGCCCGCGCGCCGCGGTCGCCAAGTTCTTCGAGGTTGTCCGCGTAGACCGCGAGGCTCAGATGGTGTGAGCCCATGCCGAATTCGTTGGACGCCAGCGCGTCTTCTGCCTCCGCCAAACCCTCGATCTGGCTCAGCGCCTTATCGCCGGCGCTCGCCATCTGGCTCGATTTCATCGCGAGGCGGCCATGTGCCTGTGCCCGGGTCAGGAAGGCGTAGGACTGGCTGAGAACGAGCGGGAAGTCCGCGCTCAGCAGCGTGTTGAGCATGCCGGGCCGGGTCTTGGCGGGGTATTCGCGGAACGAGAGAATCGTGCCGACGTAGCTTTCCCCGGGCGGGCGGATTTCGAAGCCGCGCTTCCCGCAGATCACCCGGTCGGTATAGATCGACGCGCCCAGAGACCCGCTGACGACGGGGACGGGCATCCAGCGGCAGGAGATGATGAGACGCAGCGCCTCGCCGATTTCGGTGAACACGACATCGTTTTTCTCGCGGAGGCCCAGACGGCGGATGCCATAGGCTTCCAGGCCATTTGCCAGAACCGGCCACAAATCCTCCAGGGTCCGCAGCATGCCCGCGTTGCCGTCTCGCGCCGGACCTTTGTGGAACCGCGCGATTTTGCTCCCGGTTTTACCGAGGAGGTTGCCCGGTGTGACGATCAGGGAAACGAAGTAGTCGTTGCGGAACAGCCGGCCGTCGAGCATGCGCGTCCGGTAGGTCCTGTCCAGTCCGGCCGCGAAGCCGGACCGGAACGTTGCCGGTGGAAGCTCCGGCACATCGGTGTGCCGGATCAGATGCGCGCAGAGGACGACGTTGTCGTCGGCGATGTTGCGGAACAGCGTATTGAGGTTCCGCAGACGCGCGTCGCGCTTCTCCGGCTCTTCCAGTTCGAACGCGGTGCCGCTGGCATGGCCCATCGCCATGACGGACCCGTCCGCGAGAAGGACAGCCTGTTCGGCGATGTGGCCGACATACGGTAGGTAGATCTCGCCGGAGCGTTCGCTGTAACCGCTGTCGCCGCGCATCAGATCATGCCCCGGCCGCGCGGCGGAACCCGGATCGGGTTGGGGCTGACGGAGGCGCCGCCCCACGCCGGTCCATCGACGCCGCGCGCCGCCGTGAGAAGGTAGAGCCACACGACGTTGACCGCGTTGTAGTCCCGCGCGACGACCACGCGCGCGCCGAGCCACAGCGGCAGCATGACCGCTTCGTACAGCGGGTTTTGTAGAATGACGATAACAAACCCGGCCAGCATCAGGAGCACGCCCGCGACCGGAAGCGGTACGCCGGCGAACAACGCGGGCCGTGTCGCCGCGAGATACAGCGTGTCCTCTTCCAGCCGCGCGGCCATCAGCCGGCGGTTCCGCCTGTGAGGGTCGAGCCGAGGTAGGAGGCGCCGAACATGATGACGATGCCGCCGATTACACCGGCGATAAGGCCAAGCGAGACGCGTCCGAACATCCAGGACAGGCCGATCGCGATGATGCCGAGCACCGCGAGCGACTGGCCGAACGGTCCGAGGATGAAAGTGCAGATGTTGTTGATCATCGTCGCGGGCGAAGCGCCACCCGTTACGGTTTGTGCCTGTGCCAGCAAGGGAAAGGCGGCCACGG
>JAYVXQ010000532.1:0-9867 GCA_043785025.1 Acetobacteraceae bacterium | reverse complement strand
CGTGACATCGACACCGCGAAAAATCTCGCCGTCATGTTCCACGGCGGCGAGGACTCCGCTGGCGATCTGATCATGCGCCAGCCAGACCCGGTCGAAGCGGGCGCGCAACGACATAGCTGGAATAGAAGCGGATTTGCCGGATTTTTCCAGCAGTTTGGCGGACAGGTCGAGGCCGGGTCCGGCGAGTTCGATCACCATGGGCGCGTCCGGCGTTCCCTTGGCCGCCGCTTTGGGCGGCAGGCGGATGGTGCCGCTGAGGTCGGTGCGGCCAAGCAGCACGCGATCCAGTTTGATGGCGTCGGGCTTGCCGCGGACGAACCCCGCACTGGCGCGGACCTGGATACCCGGCCCGTCGGCGGCGATGCGCTCGATCCCGACGACGTCGTCCTTCGCCAGCACCACGCGCATCGAGGCTTTCGCCGCGCCGCCCGGGGTTTTGGTCCAACCGATCGGGGCCAGGGTCAGCGCGGAGCGGGCGAGATCGGCGTCGATCAGAACCTCGGCGTCGCCGCCGCGATAGCGGGAATAGACCGCGTTCAGGCCAAGCTCGCCGGTCAAGGAGCCCATGGTGTCGAGGCCGGCGGTGGCGAGCGCCTGTCCCGTGGGGCGGGCGGACACGGTATAGCGGCGGGTCAGTTGGCTCGCCGGGCCAGAGCGGAAATCCATCATGCCGTCGAGGTTGGCGGCGATCCCGGCGAGGCGTCCGGTGCCGTTGAAGGTCAGGCCGTTGACGTCGAAATCGACCTTGGCGGCGACGTCGTCGAGGTCTCGACCCGCGGCGATCGCCGACAGATGCAATTTGGCCACCGTACCGGTGCCGTTGATCGTCACATCGTCGACGCTCAAATTGCTTTCCAGCGGAACCGTCAGGCGCAGGGTGAAACGGGCGTCGCCGGCGGGATTGCGCAGCTCCATCGGGTGGCGGGACAGCAGGCGCAGTCCCGGCTCGCGGAGCAGCGCGATGACGCTGGTCACGGGGCCCGAGGGCTCGGCGCGGATGGTGGCGACCTGATCCTTTTTCGACAGGCCGACGATGGTGACGTGACCGCCGGTGATGGCGATGGGGTCGGCGCCGTTGACTTTCTGGCGGCCGGATTTGATCTCTATTTCGGCTTTGTCGGGGTCGGTCACGGTCAGTGTGGCCTGGCCTTGCTCCATGGCCGGGACTTTGGGCATCCAGACGACCGTCAGGTTCTCGGCTTTCAGCGTTCCCGTGGCCTGGGTTAGGGCGATGCGGGAGGCGTCGTCGGGAGTTTCGACGCGCAGGTCGAATTTGCCGTCGCGCGCGGTGCCCGCCAGGACGTTGGTGACCATCCAGGCGCGGAACGGGCGGTTGAGATCGGCCGGCCAGAGAGACGCGAGATCGGCGAAGGCGGCGTGATCCACCGTGATGTGAAGGGCGGCGGCCAGGACACCGGCCGCGTGGCTGAATTGTCCGGTCGCACCGATCGCGGTCACGGGACCGTTCGCTTTCGGCTGGAGGGTGATGGACGCCCGCTCCAGCGCCGCTTTCAGGGGCCCGCCCGCCATCGCGACACCCGACATCACCACATCGGCGCCCGTGAAGGCGATCTGGCCCTCAGCGGTTTTGAACCGGCCTGAGCCCAGATGCGCGGTCACCCGGACATTGGCGGGTTGGAAGTCGGGGCCGAGGGCGGCCTCGGCGTCCAGGTCGATCAGCGCTTCGAGATGGGCGAGCGAGCCGAGGGCGGGCGCGGCGTCGGCCAGGATGCGCGGATCGAGGCCGACGATGCGCGCGGATAAGGTCGTGGTTTCGGCTTTGGGGGCGAGGGAGACGCGGATCGTCAGGCGCGCGGGGGGGACGCCGGAGCCTTCGTCGGGGATCATCGTGGCCTCGGCGTGTCCATCGAGGCCGCCGCCGGGATGGCGGACCAGTTCCAGATTGCCGCGCCGCGCCGTCAACGATCGGCCCCCTGGGCGATCGCTGAGAGAGCGATCGATCAGGACGAGGGTGGCATCGCGGATGGACAGAGCGGTGAGCTGACTGAACCGGCCGCCGGCGTCCTTGAGGTCCGATCCGGCGGGGGCGCCAAGCGCCAGCAGCAATCCGGTGAGAGGCGATGTCGTGTCATCTGGGTCGTCGGGGCCGCCGAGGTCAAGGCGGAATTTGCCGTCGGGCTGGCGGATCATCAACAGACGCGCGCTTTGAAGGGCCACGGTGCGCGGCTTTAACCGGCCGATCAGCAACGCGCGGACGGATAACCCTGCCTCGGCGGCGGGGATGCGCACGCTGGCGGCGCCGTTCGCCGGGATGATCGACAGGTCGCGGACGCGCAGCACGAGGGGTTGATTGAGGCCCTGGCTGAAACCGTTCCAGGCGATGGAGACCGATCCCAGATGGACCCGGCTGTGAACGTCGGCGCCCAACGCGCGCTCGATATGCGGGCGCAACACCGCGAGATCGAGCGGTCCTTTCGACAGCCGCCAGGCCAGCGCGGCGCAGCCAAGGCCAAAGACCAGCGCCAGGGTCAGGAACAGGCCGCAGATGCGATGCGTCCAGGTGCCGAGATCGGCGACCGCTTGACCGGTGCGTCTCAACATGGCTTCGCTAACACCTCATGGCACGCGCGACGACAACCGGCTGGCCTGGGCCGTTCGACGAAGGCGCGGCGGGCCGTTTGCTGGAGCGGTTCGCCGCACTCGGGCGGGCCGAGGCGCGGCTGGCGGCCCGCGCCGATGGTCGCGACATGCTGCGCGCGATCGGTGGCAATAGTCCGTATTTGTGCGACCTCGCGTTGCGGGAGGCCGCGTCGGTCACGCGGTTCGCGGCCGAGGGCGCGGACGCGGCGGCCGGTGTCGCGATGGCGGCGCTGGCGCGGGTGCGCCCGGAGGCGAAGCGCGAGGCCGTGGCCGCCGCCTGCCGTCTGGCGAAACGTCAGGTGGCGTTGATCAGCGCGCTGGCCGATATCGGCGGGCAATGGGCTCTGGAGCAGGTGACCGGGGCATTGTCGGACCTCGCGGATGCGACGTTGAGCCTTTCGGTCGCACATTTGCTGCGCGCGGCGCACGCGGCGGGCGATCTGGTGCTGCCCGATCCCGCGAACCCGGGCCAGGGCGGCGGGTTCACCGTCATTGGCATGGGCAAGCTGGGTGCGCGGGAACTGAATTACTCGTCGGATATCGACCTCATTTTGCTGTTTGACCCGGCGGCGCCGATTTATACCGAACGAACGGGCGAACATGCCATGGCAAGTTTCGCCGCCCGGATCGCGCGCGGCCTGGTCGGGCTGATGGAGACGCGGGATTCCGATGGATACGTGTTCCGCACGGATTTGCGGTTGCGCCCGGACCCCGAGGCGACGTCGCCCGCGCTGCCGATCGGCAATGCAATCACTTATTACGAAAGCATGGGGCAAAACTGGGAGCGCGCGGCGATGATCAAAGCGCGTCCGGTGGCGGGCGATCTGGCCCTGGGGCAGAGTTTTCTGGATGCGATCCGCCCGTTCGTGTGGCGGCGAGGGCTGGATTTCGCGGCGGTCGCGGATATTCAGGCGATGAAGCGGCGGATCGACCGGCATCGCGGCGGCCCGTTGGGGCCAGGCGACGACCCCGTCGGCCGGATTTCCGGGCATAACGTGAAATTGGGCGAGGGCGGGATCCGCGAGATCGAGTTCCTGGCGCAAACTCTGCAACTGGTGTGGGGCGGGCGCGATCCGGGATTGCGGGAGCGGACGACGACGGGCGCGCTGCGGCTGTTGACGCGGTCTGGCCATTTGCCGCGCGCCGTCGCGATCGATTTGGCTGAGGCCTACGAGTTTCTGCGGGCGGTCGAGCATCGGCTGCAGATGATCGCCGACCGGCAGACGCATGTGCTGCCGGAGAAGCGAGCCGATCTGGAGCGGGTCGCGCGGTTCATGGGGTTCGATGACGCGACGGCGTTCGCGCGGGCTTTGCTGGACCGGTTGGGGCGGGTGCGGCGGCATTACGCGACGGTGTTCGATATCCTGCCCTCCCCCGTGCATGACCGTCATGGCGGGATCGAGCTGGATTTTCGGGGTGATGGTCCAGCACCCGAGGCGACGCTCGTGCTGTTGACCGGGATGGGGTTCGCCGATCCGGCGCGGATCGTCGCCCGGATCCGGGCGTGGCGGACGGGACATGTCCGCGCCTTGCGGTCCGAGCGGGCGCGGGACTTGATGGACCAGATGCTGCCGGACATTCTGGCGGGGATTGGGGAACAGCCGCATCCCGACGATACGTTCACGCGGTTCGATCGGTTCCTCAGCGCGCAGCTCGCGGGCGTGCAACTATTATCGTTGTTTCAACGTAATCCCGCGGTGATGCGCCGGATCGCCGCCGTATTGGGGGCATCGCCCAGTTTGTCGGGACATTTGGCGGCGAACGCGGCGGCGCTGGAGGGGTTGCTCGCACCGTCCGATGAGGCGGCTCCGGTGACATTGCGGCGCCGGTTGCGCGATGCACGGCGGTTGGAGGAGGCGATCGCGCTGACCAGCCGGGCGGTGAAGGAGGAGGAGTTTTCGATCGCGGTCGCGACGATGGAGGGGCGGCTGGACGCGGATGCCTCCGGCTTGCGGCGCACGGCGATGGCGGACGCGGCGCTGCTGGCGTTATTGCCGCCGGTGTTGAGCGATTTCGCGACGCGGTTCGGGCGGGTGCGGCGGGGCGCGATGGCGGTGGTCGCTCTGGGCAAGGCGGGCGGGCGGGAGATGTTGATGGGCTCGGATCTGGATCTGATGCTGATTTACGATCATCCGGCCGAGGTCACCGAAAGCCATGGCGCGCGGGCGCTGGCGTCCGGTCAGTATTTCGTCCGGCTGGCGCACGCCTATATCGCCGCGCTGACGGCGCCGGGGGTGGAGGGGCATCTGTATGACGTGGATATGCGGCTGCGGCCCTCGGGCAATAAGGGGCCGGTGGCGGTGTCTCTGGCGGGGTTTGAGCGGTACCACGCTGGGGATGCCTGGACGTGGGAGCGGATGGCGCTGACGCGCGCACGGGTGATCGCGGGTCCTCCGGCGTTGCGGGCGCGGGTGGAGGCGGCGATCCGGCGGGCGATTTCGGGCGATGCGTCGACCGCGCGGGCAGACGCGCGGGCAGACGCGGTGGCGATGCGGGCGCGGATGCTGCGGGATTTGCCGCCGGAGGGGCCTTGGGATGTGAAGGCTCAGGCGGGCGGGCAGATCGAGGTGGAGTTTGTCGCGCAGGTGTTACAGTTACTGCATCCGGGGGTGGGGAGCCCGACGACGCGGGAGGCTTTGCGGGGTTTGGCGGCGGCGGGGGTGCTGGCCACGGAGGACTCGGCGTTGCTGATCCGGGCGGATCATACGTGGCGGACGGTGCAGGGGATGCTGCGGATTACCGTGGGGCGGGACGCCGGGGAGGATTTGCCGGAGGCTTCGGCCCGCCCGTTGCTGCGGGCTTTGGGTGTGGGGGATTTGGCGGGGTTGCGGGCGGGATTGGAGGGGTTGGCGGTGGGGGTTCGGGGGGTGTTTGAGCGGGTGGTGGGGCCGTTAACGGGAATTTGAGGTGTTGGTCGCATGGTCGTTCTTGCGGCGGCTTGTCGATGTCGCTACATTGTAGCGACGGGATGCGCCGATGCGATTTGAGTGGGATGAGGCGAAGCGGATTGCGAACATCGAAAAACATGGGATCGATTTTCTTCGGGCGCGCGAGATGTTCGATGGGCGGCCGTTGTTGGAAGCGGTTTCCTTACGTGGCGATGAGCGGCGGGTTTTGAGCATTGGGGCACTGGACGGGCGGATCGTGGCGATTGTCTGGACGTTGCGCGAGGGAAGCGCGGTCAGGATCATTTCGGTGAGGAGAGCGCGGGATGCGGAAGAAAGACAATATCGTCAGTCGTTCGTCTGAGGAGATTGACACGGTCCTCGCGCGTGGTGGGGATCGGACGGATTGGGCGCGGGTGGACGCGAAGTCGGAGGCGGACCTGGCGGCGGATACGGCCGCAGATCCGGCGTGGGATGGGGTCCCCGATGACTGGGTTGCCAAGGCGGTTTTGACGTTTGGTCCGGCCGTGCCTGAGGGGGTGAGGAAGAAGCAGGTGACGATGCGGTTTGATGAGGATGTTTTGGCTTATTTCAGGGGTCAGGGGCGCGGGTGGCAGACGCGGATGAATGGGGTTTTACGGAGTTTCATGGCGCGGGGGCGGGGTTGAGGGGGGCATGGCCATTGACCCGGGATCGATAAAATCACCGCGCTCGACGGTAGGATCCCTCGGCGTTAACGTTGTGAGCCAATCCTGACGATTGCATTGCGCATTGGGATTTGAGCGGATGGTCGACGAAATTCGTGACACTTCAGGGCGACCGGTGATAATCTGGGTTCATGCCAGGAGACGCCGATGGATCGTTGGGATATATCTGTTCCTGATACGATACGAGATTGGATCAGGACGCGGGTCGAAGCTGGCGGTTACGCCAGCGTGAGTGATTACGTCGGCGATCTGATCAGGCGGGATAAAAGCGAGTCCGATCGTCAGGACGCTTTGATGGCGGCCTTGACCGAGGGGGAAGACAGCGGCGTGAGCGCGCGACAGGTCCCCGAAATATGGGCGGCGGTGAAAAACGAGCTGACGTCCGAAAAAGGGTGAAGCGCTATTTTCTGTCCGGCGCCGCCGACATTGATATCGAGGGCATCATCAGGTTCTCGGCGAGGCGCTGGGGGTTGGATCGGACCGAACGGTATGTCGCCGGTTTGCACGAGGCGTTTGAGAGAATTGCCGTCTTTCCCGGCATTGGATCGGATGCCAGTCGGTTGCGCTTGCGGTATCGCCAATTTCCTTATGCCAGTCATCGCATATTTTATTACGAACTTGACGACGGAATTATGATCGTTCGGATATTGCACGAGCGGCAATTGCCGGAGAACTATTTGTGAGGGTCTGTTGCCGCGCGATCCAACTTTGATGATGGGCTTTGAAATTATCCGTTGAGCCGGATTGCACGAAAATCGGGTCCAACCAAATCATCAGGGAATCTCCTGATCAGACCGTAAACCATCGCGATTTCCAGTAACATTCCGTAAAATATTTGGATCAATATTTTGCAATGAATCTTCACAGATACTGAGGTCGTCGTAAACCTGATCTCCAACCCGAAGCGTCCATAATCGCCATGAATTTTCAATGACAGTGCTTAAAAGATAAATTTCATCTGGCTTATCGGAGATTGAGTCCTCTGCTCGCCGAACTGCCTCGGCTACGAGTTGCTGATTGGTGATCTGAATATCCTGGATCTCAAATATCAGAACACTTCTTGCCCCGCGCCGCCGCCATTCGTTTAGTTTTCGATACTTATCGCGATATGCTCTCTGGACTCGCTCGAATCGTTTTTCTTCATTGTATCCAGTGACGTCTATCACGATTTCCAGAGATCCTGACGATGTACTTTCCGCCATTCGAACGAGAGAAACAGAGAAAGGCACCCCGGGTATCGTTAAATTCTCGACAGGATCGGGGCGTCTTCCGAAGGGAGTGATTGGCAATGTGGATGCGACGTTCACTATCCATTCCACGATTTTATCCTGAATCCTCTCCCATTTTTTTCTTCCGCTGATATCCGAAATCGCATTCGCGGGAACCGATAAGTAGAATGTTTCGTTCAAAGGAAGCCGAGAGACGACGCGCCTTTGAATTAATCCAAAATGCTGTTTCGTTTTCTCCTGGAGTTCGAAATGGCGTTCAAATGGTTCGACCATGGTGTGTTCAAAAGCAAATAATCGCAAGCCAATCTGGCAGGTCAGTTCAACCGCCCCGCTCCGGTCGAGAGCCTTTTCAGGAAAGGTAAATGCACCGCGCCGACATCCGTCGCGCTTTTCGATCAGGCAAATAACCGCGTCACAGGCTTTGCCTTCATGTCCATAGACCATCAGGGTAGTCTAAATCACGTAATAAAAAATAACAACAACCGGTATCGTTGGGATAATCGAAGTCATCGCGAATACGGTCGATGGGGCGCGCAGCCGAAATTATTCAAAAGTCGTCGAAAGCGCCGCGCGACTTTCGAGCGCATTCCGTTATCGACCATACCCCAATTCGTAGGATCGTCGTCCAAGGTTGACACGTTCAAATTCCCCGCCAGTCTTCCGGCATCACTTTCAAGGATCCCCACCCATGACCGTTCAGGAAGGCGACATCGCCCCAGACTTCGACATGCTCGCCACCGGCGGTCACAACGCCAGCCTGGCGGGCCTGAAAGGCAAACCGTTCATCCTGTATTTCTATCCCAAAGCCGACACGCCCGGCTGCACCAAGGAAGCGTGCGCGTTTCAGGAGGCGTTGCCGCAACTCGGGTCCATTGGGCTGGATGTCATCGGCGTGTCACCCGACAAAATGAAACCGATCGAGAAATTCGCTGAGAAATACGGATTGAAATTCCCGCTCGCATCCGATGAAACGAAAACGGTGGCGGAGAAATATGGGACGTGGGTTGAGAAATCGCTGTATGGGCGGAAATATATGGGGATGGAGCGCAGCACGTTTCTGGTGGGCTCGGATGGCAAGATCAAGAAAATCTGGCGGAAGGTCAGTGTGACCGGACATGCGTTGGACGTGTTGAAAGCGGCTCAGGCGTTATAGTTCGAGGCTGTTACTACGTGGAATTTTACCAACCCGATCCAAAACCCGCCGCCGCGAAACCAAAAAGGAAACCGGCCCATGCCCATCAAATACGAAAAGCGCGACGGCGTCGCTTACATCACCCTCAACAATCCCGAAAAAGCCAATATCCTTGACAAGCCGACCTCCGACGCGATCGGCGAGGCGTGGACCGACATGTGGGAAGATCGTGACATTCGCTGCGCCATCCTGACCGGCGCGGGTGACCGGCATTTCTGCGGCGGGCATAACCTGTCGAAACGGCCGGATATCACCGAGGAGGAGCGCGAATACCTGCGCGCCAAAAAGATTTTCTGGCCGCCGGCGGGCACGGTGCACGGGCAGAAAACCGGCGTCGATGGGCGGTTCGGCGATCATTACCCTCGCGTTTGGAAACCGGTGATCGCCGCCGTCAACGGATGGGCGGCGGGGGCCGGGATGTATATCCTGCTGGCCTCGACCGACATACGGATCGCCAGCGCCGAACATGCGAAATTCAAATTCGCCCTGACCACGCAAGGCTGGGTTGGCAACGGGCCGGGGGCCGCGTTGCTGGTCAAGCAATTACGTTATGTTGACGCGATGAAAATCCTGCTGACGGATGAACCCTTCGACGCCGCCGAGGCGCTGCGGATCGGACTTGTGAACGAGGTCGTTCCCCACGCGGAATTGATGGAGCGGGCCGAGCGTTACGCGCGTCATTTGGTGAAGATGCCGCCGCTGGCGATGCGCATGATGAAGGAATTCGTTATTCGCTTCGGCGATCTGCCGACCGATCAGGCCTGGGGGGTGCAGAACATGATGAACAATTTGCTCATTCAGGTGACCACGGACGGCGAGGAAGGGCGGGCGGCTTTCAACGAGAAACGCCCGCCGAATTTCACTGGCGGGCTGCGGCGGAAAGGTGAGGCGTGGGAGGAGCCCGAGGGCGAGGACCGGGAACGGTTGGATCGCGCGTTCAAAACCGGAGAGTATTGAGAACGGGCGGCGGCCGGTTTCAAACCAGCCGCCGGTTCACGATCACTTCGGCGACAGCACCATCACCATCTGGCGGTTTTCCAGCCGCGGCATCTGCTCCACCTTGGTGGTCACATCCATCTCGGCGCGAATGCGTTCCAGCACGCGGATACCGATGTCCTGATGCGCCATTTCGCGGCCGCGGAAACGCAATGTCAGCTTGACCTTGTCGCCTTCCTCGAAAAACCGGCGCACAGCTTTCATCTTGGTCTCGTAATCATGGTCGTCAATGCCGGGGCTGAGCTTGATTTCCTTCA
>JAYVXQ010000531.1:0-9877 GCA_043785025.1 Acetobacteraceae bacterium | reverse complement strand
GGCCGCGAACATCCGCGAGGACTGACCTTCGCGCCGAGAACAAAAGGGCGCACGCGGTTGTTTCGGAACCTGTATTGCGGCTCTACGACCGCGATATCGCCGAATTTCGTATGCCAGCAGAGTTTTTTTTACCGTGGCGATGCATGCCGGCCTGGCCGCGAACGTCCCGCTCCGTCGCCTCGACCCGCTCGTCCGCCCAACCTTGCAACGCCTCGCGGCCCAATAGCCGCATCTCTTCGATGAGCCGCTCTTCGGCCGCGTCCGCCTCCCCAAGGCCGCCGTCCAGGTTCCCCACCGCGCCCACGTTCGACGCCACTCTGTCGCGAAAACCCGGGTGGGATTGGAAAAACGCCAAAAGCGCTTCGTCGCTGAGGCTCACCGTCGCCATGGGTCCGATTCCCTTGATTGCCGAATCGTTAGCTTATTCCACACAACGTTGAATCGCACCCCTGCTCTGGCATAACGTTTGCATGAGGTTATTCTGATCAACCGCGAACGACGCGGATGCTCTGGGCTGTCCAACAATGACGGTGGACGCCCGTGACACCGGATCTCGCGAAGACGCGAACCCGCCGCCCGCAGATCGGTCGTGCGCGCCAATGTCGGCGTGTACCCAATTTTCCATGGTGCCCGCATGCTCTCACCCCATCCCAACGCGACCCGTGAACGTCTTGTGGTCATCGGCAACGGCATGGCCGGCATGCGCACGGTCGAGGAACTGCTGAAGCTCGCCCCCTCCCGCTTCGCCATCACCGTGTTCGGCGCCGAGCCTTATGTGAATTATGACCGGATCATGCTGTCGTCGGTCCTGGCGGGCGAAAAAGACGTTGACGGCATCGTCATCAATCCGCGCGCCTGGTACGACGACAACACGATCACGCTGCATACCGGCGATGCCGTGGTCGCGATTGACGCGGCGGCGCGGACGGTGACCTCGGCTTCGGGCGTGACGGTGGCGTATGACAAACTGCTGCTGGCCACGGGATCGAAGCCGATCGTGCCGCCAATCCCGGGCCTTAACCTGCCCGGCGTGTGCGCCTTCCGCGATATCCGCGATGTCGACACCATGATCGACGCCGCCGCCACCCATCGCCGCGCCGTCGTGATCGGCGGCGGGTTGCTGGGACTGGAAGCCGCCTGGGGCCTGAAGCGGCGCGGCATGGATGTCGCCGTCGTCCATTTGATGCCGACCTTGATGGAGCGGCAGTTGGACGAAACCGCTGGCCGCCTGTTGCAGCGGGATCTGACCGGGCGCGGCATCGCGTTCTTCACCAATGGCCAGACCGAAGAGGTGACCGGCACCGAACGGGTCACCGGCGTGACCCTGGCCGATGGCCGCGTCGCCCCGGCCGATCTGGTGGTGGTCGCCATCGGGATCCGGCCGGAGATCGGCCTCGCACGGGACGCGGGATTGGAGGTGGGCCGCGGCATCGTCGTCGACGACCGGCTGGTGACGTCGGACCCCGATATTTTCGCGGTCGGCGAATGCGCCGAGCATCGCGGCCAGGTGGTCGGCCTGGTGGCGCCGATCTGGGATATGGCGAAGGTCTGCGCGCATCACCTCGCGGGCGGGGAAACGGCGGTCTATTCGGCGCGGGCAACGGCCACGCGGCTGAAGATCACGGGCATTGATGTGTATTCCGCCGGGTTGCTGGCGGCGGGCGAGGATGAGGAGGAGGTGATCCTGCGCGACGCGCGGCGCGGCGCCTATCGCAAGCTGGTGATGCGTGGCGATCAGGTGGTTGGCACCGTTCTGTACGGCGATGTCACGGATGGCGCGTGGTATTTCGATCTGATCCGCCGCGGCGTGGATGTGGCGGAATTCGCGGGCCGGATGATCCTGGGTCAGGCGGCGGCGAACGGCGCGGGTGCCGGCGCGGCGGCGGATCTGTCGGCGCTGCCCGACGACGCGCAAATTTGCGGCTGCAACGGCGTGTGCAAGGGCGACATCGTCGGCGCCATCAAGGCCAAGGGGCTGGAGACCTATGAGGCGGTGAAGGCGCACACCAAGGCCTCGGCGTCCTGCGGCACCTGCGCGCCGCTGGTCCGGCAATTGCTGGCCGAGACCTTGGGCATTGACGTCACCGGCCCGTCGATCCCCACGGTGTGCAAATGCTCGGACCACACGCATGAGGCGGTTCGGGCGGCGATCATCGATCAGGCGTTGAAGACACAGGACGCGGTGCGCGCGGCGATGGCATGGCGGACCACGGATGGCTGCGCGTCCTGCCGGCCCGCGCTGAATTATTATTTGTTGTGCGCCTGGCCGGGCGAGTATCAGGACGACAGCCGCTCCCGTTTCGTCAACGAACGGATGCACGCGAATATTCAGAAAGATGGCACGTATTCGGTCATTCCGCGGCTGTGGGGCGGGACGGCGACACCAGGCGAACTGGCGGCGATCGCCGATGTCGCGCGCAAATATGCGGTGAAAGAGGTCAAGATCACCGGCGGTCAGCGCCTTGGTCTCTACGGCATCGTCAAGGCCGATCTGCCCGCCGTTTGGGCTGAACTGAACGACGCCGGTTTGGTGTCCGGTCACGCTTACGCCAAGGGGCTGCGCACGGTGAAAACCTGCGTCGGTCTGGAATGGTGCCGCTTTGGCACGCAGGATTCCACGACGCTTGGCAAACGGCTGGAGCGCATGTCCTGGGGCAATTGGACGCCGCATAAATTCAAAATGGCGGTGTCCGGCTGCCCGCGCAATTGCGCCGAGGCGTCGATCAAGGATTTCGGCGTCGTCTGTGTCGAGGCGGGATTCGAGTTGCTGGTCGGCGGCAATGGCGGCATCGAGTTGCGCGGCACCGACCGGCTGTGCACGGTCGCGACCGAGGATGAGGTGCTGGAATACTGCGGCGCCTTCATGCAGCTCTATCGCGAGGAAGCGCGCTATCTGGATCGCACCGCGCCGTACGTGGCGCGCGCCGGCATCGCTTATATCCGGGAGCGGATCGTGGGCGATCACGACGGACGCCGCGCCTTATACGCCCGCTTTCTGCACGCCCAGAGCTTCTTGCAGGACGATCCCTGGGCGGAACGGGCCAAGGGGCTCGACGCGCATGAGTTTCAACCGATGGCCGCGTTGTCATGACGCGCCGTTCCACTACCGTATGAAACAGGAGTTATAATGGCCTATCTCGCTCCCTCGGAATTCGTCACCAAGATGGTGGATGCCGGGGAATCCAAAGTCTTCATGTCCACCCGCGACACCGTGATCCGCGCTTACATGGCGGGCGCGATCCTGGCTCTGGCGGCGGCCTTCGCGGTGTCGGTCAACGTGCAGACGGGTTATCCGATCATTGGCGCCATTCTGTTCCCGGTCGGGTTTTCGATGCTGTATCTGTTGGGCTTCGATTTGCTGACCGGCGTGTTCGTGCTGACGCCGCTGGCGCTGATCGACAAGCGGCCGGGGGTCACGATCGGCGGCGTGCTGCGTAACTGGGGACTTGTGTTCGTCGGGAATTTCGCCGGCGCTTTGACGGTCGCGGTGATGATGTCGATCGTGTTCACCTTTGGATTTTCGACGCCGCCGGATAAGGTCGGCACCGTGCTCGCGGGCATCGGCGAGGCGCGGACCCTGGGTTATGCCAAATATGGCGCGGCGGGAATGTTGACGTTGTTCATCCGCGGCATGCTGTGCAACTGGATGGTGTCGACCGGCGTCGTGGGCGCGATGATCTCCACCACCGTCAGCGGCAAGGTGATCGCGATGTGGATGCCGATCATGCTGTTTTTCGCGATGACGTTCGAACACTCGATCGTCAACATGTTCCTGTTCCCGTCAGGACTTCTGATGGGCGGGCATTTTTCGATCATGGATTACCTGATCTGGAACGAGATCCCGACGGTGGTCGGCAATCTGGTTGGCGGGCTGAGCTTCACCGGCCTGACACTTTACGCGACGCATATGCGCACCGGCCCGAAGCGGGGACGATGATCGATCGGCGCCCGTCACGATGAAGGCGGGCGCGTTAAAAGTCTCGATTGGCGGGCATTCAGACCAGGGACGCAAGCCCGCCAATCAGGATTTTCATGGGGCGATGATCCCGGCCCAACCTTTATTGGGTTTGAAAGGGATCGCGATCGCGCAGGCCGATGGGATCAGCAGCAGCGCGGTGAGCGGGGTCGCGAGCGAGTCAGCGGTCAAGGGATTTCTCGCGGATTATTACTGCACGCCGGAATCGTGGTCGGTAAAGACCTCGGCGCAACGCGTGATCGCGGCGACGAATTCCTGGCTGCACGCGCAAACCCGCCGCGGTCAGCATGCCTATGATAAAGACAAAGGCTATGTCTGCACATTGAGTGTGATGGTGGTGAAGTCCACGTCCGCGCATATTTTTCATATCGGCGACTCGCGGATCTTTCGCGTCGTTGGGCGGTCATTGGAACAATTGACCAACGATCATCGCATCACCCTGTCATCCGACGAATCCTATCTCAGCCGTGCCCTGGGCATGGATACGCACATCGAAATCGACTACCGCATGATCCCGCTGGAGGCCGGCGATGTGTTCGTGCTCGCGACCGACGGCGTGCATGACCATGTCAGCGCGGAGACGGTGACCGGGCGGATCGCCGCGCATGCGGGCGACCTGGATCAGGCGGCGAAGGCGATTGTTTCGGATGCGCTGGCATGTGGCAGTCCTGACAATCTGACCGTCCAGATCGTGCGGATCGACGCGCTGCCGGAAGGCGAGGCGGATGAAATACTGGAGCAGGCCGTCAATCTGCCGCTGCCGCCGTTGCTGGAGGCGCGCATGGTCTTCGATGGCTATCGTATCGTGCGGCCGGTGCATGACAGCAGCCGCAGCCATTTGTATCTGGCGGTCGATACGGATAACGATGAGGTCGTGATCCTGAAGATCCCGTCAATCGATTTGCGCGACGATCCCGCGTATCTGAAGCGGTTCATGATGGAGGAATGGGTCGCGCGGCGGATCGACAGCGCGCATGTCTTGAAGCCGTGCGGTCTGTCGCGCCAGCGCCATTATTTATATGGGGTCACCGAGTTCATCGATGGGCAGACGTTGACGCAATGGATGATCGACAATCCCCGCCCCGATCTGGAAACCGTGCGCGGCATCGTCGAGCAAATTGCTCGCGGCCTGCGCGCGTTTCACCGCATGGAAATGCTGCATCAGGATTTGCGGCCGGACAATATCATGATCGACAAGACGGGCGTCGTGAAGATCATCGATTTCGGCTCCACCAATGTCACTGGCGTCGTCGAGGCCTCCCCCGCCGCCGACCGCGGCGACATCCTGGGTACCGCGCAATACACCGCGCCCGAGTATTTTCTGGGGCAGCCGGGATCGTCGCGTTCTGATTTATTTTCATTGGGGGTCATCGCTTATCAGATGTTGACCGGACGCCTGCCGTATGGCGCGCGGATGGCGCGGGCGCGGACATGGGCTCAGCAGCGCACCATCGGCTATGCCTCGGCGATCGATGGGGAGCGGGCAATCCCCGCATGGATCGACCCGGTGTTGCGCCGCGCGGTGCATCCGGATCCGGCGCGGCGTTACGAGGAATTATCCGAATTCATCTATGACCTGCGCCATCCAGGCGCGCGGTTTCTGACCACCGCGTTCGTTCCGCTGATGGAACGCAATCCGTTATTATTCTGGAAGGCGTTATCGTTTGCGCTGATAGGGCTGGTCGTCGTGCTGCTGGTGACGCGATAGGGCGTCGGGATGGCCTGATAGGCGGGCGGGCGGTAAGACACACCGATCAGCTCGGGAATCCCATCGATGACCTTTCGTACCCTTGACGACCTTTCCGCCACCGGCCTTCGCGTGCTGGTGCGCGCCGATCTGAACGTTCCGGTGCGTGACGGAAAAATCTCCGACCTCACGCGGATCGAGCGGTTGTCGCCGACGATCAAGGCGCTCGCGGCCAAAGGAGCGAAAGTCATCGTGTGCAGCCATTTCGACCGGCCGAAGGGCCAGGTCGTGCCCGCGATGTCGCTGCGGCCGATGGCGGAGGCGTTGGGCGCCGTTCTGGGATCGCCGGTCGGGTTCGCCGAGGATTGCGTGGGACCGGTGGCGGAAGCGGCGGTGGCGCGGTTGAAAAATGGCGACGTGCTGGTGCTGGAAAACACCCGGTTCCATGCCGGGGAGGAAAAGAACGATCCGGCCTTCAGCGCGGCTTTGGCGAAGCTGGCGGATGCCTTCGTCAATGACGCGTTCAGCGCGGCGCATCGGGCGCATGCCAGCACCGAGGGGGTGGCGCATTTGCTGCCGTCCTATGCCGGGCGATTGATGCAGGCGGAACTAGAGGCGCTGGACGCGGCACTTGGCAATCCTCAACGGCCCGTGGCGGCGATCGTCGGCGGGGCGAAGGTGTCCACGAAGCTTGAGCTCCTGGGTAATTTGGTGGGCAAGGTGGATGTGTTGATCATCGGTGGCGCGATGGCGAACACGTTCCTCGCGGCCTCGGGTCATTCCGTTGGCAAATCGTTGCAGGAAGCGGAGATGCACGGCATGGCGCGAGACATCCTGGCGCGGGCGGCGGCGGGCGGATGCGAGATCGTTTTACCGACGGATGCGGTGGTGTCGGCGGAGTTCCGCGCGAACCCGCCAGTGCGGACCGTCAGCGTCGACGCCGTGCCCCCCGAGACGATGATCCTGGACGCGGGACCAGCGTCGGTCGCGTCGCTGATCGCGCGGCTGCCGTCGATCAGGACATTGGTTTGGAACGGACCCCTGGGCGCGTTCGAGACGCCGCCGTTCGATGTGGCGACAATGACACTGGCGAAGGCGGTGGCCGCGGCAACGGACTCCGGCGCCTTGCGCAGTGTCGCGGGCGGTGGGGATACGGTATCGGCGCTGCGGCAGGCGGGGGTGATGGAGCGGCTGTCTTACGTATCCTCGGCCGGCGGGGCGTTTTTGGAGTGGTTGGAGGGGAAGACACTGCCGGGAGTGGCGGCGTTGGGGTAGCGGTTGGTTTTGATCAAATCCCGTTACGGTTTGGAGGTCCGCTCGGTTGCGTCTGGTGATGGTCCAGGCCTGGAGATGTTGTTGCGGGAGGCGGGGTTTGAGGCGGCGGGGGTTAACGCGTTTGTCGAGAGTTTTGGCCATGAGGCGGGCGTGGCGCTGATCGCGGTGGAGTGGGGACCGCCCAGTGGAGTGGTTGTATTGCATTGGCATCGAACAATTGTGGAGAAGGGGCTGGTCGCGCGAATTTCGTTTTTGTTGGTTGGGGAGGAGCACCGGCGGCGGGGGATTGGGCGGCTGCTGTTGAAAGCGGCGGCGCATGCGGCGCGGGTGGCGGGGTGCGGGCGGTTGGAGATCGAGGCGCCGGCGGAGATGGCGTCGTTGCGGGGGTTTTGCGAGGCGGCGGGGTTTTCCTCCGGTGGGGTTTTGTATTCGCGGGGGTTGCGGAAGAAGGGACAGGACGTGCGTTGAGGGCCGGGATGGCGCGGTGCTATCGGGGTGCGGTCTGGGTTGCCGCCGGGAATACCTGTCGCATACAGTTGCTCACCCAATGGTGGGTGAGACTGAACACGCCTCACACACAGAAATTCGGACACTCCCGGGCCATCCCATCGCCTTTCCGATTACCTTCCAAAACGCCTCCCATTCAAAGATCCTGGAAATCCTGGGCGAGGCGTATTCACTTTCCTGATCCGGAAAGGCCTCGCCGGCCGGATCGTCAGGGCACGTTGAGCGCCTTCACCCGTCCAATGAGCCTGGATCACGCGAGTCCTGATTGGCGGGTCCCGCGCGACGATGAAGCGCACCGCGTCTCAACGAACGCTGTATGAGGGATTGCGCATTCAGGCGATCATTGGGTGGGAGCGTCGCGACCCGGCCCCACCCCCGCGACAGGGATTGGCAAATGGCACGAAAAAAACAATGGATGCTGAGAACGCGCGTGGTCCGGCCGACGCTGCCGGACGAGGCGGAGAAGCGAGACATTGTCGCCGCTTGCGAGGCTTTCATTCGCGACGTCCTGAAACCCCGCTTCTTGCCCAGGATCATACCGACCCAATGGAACTATGTGATCGATCTCCACGGCGTGTGGGGCGGCGGAAGGTATCGGTTCGTGCAGCGCTACCGCTCGGGCATGGACGACAATCGCGGCTATGAATTCGATGCTCCGTTCGCGCGTATCGACCGCATGAGCCAGGATTGTTTCGATATTTATTGGATGCGGCACACCGGCAAATGGTGGCCTGTGCACGCCGGCGTGACGCTTGCCGAAGCGCTCCGGATCCTTGAAACAGACGAGGTCCTTCGCCCGTATTGATCCCGTTGCCCGTCCTGGCTTCGAGGTCCGTTCCGCCCTTGACATGGAAGCAACGATCACCGCCATGAGCGAATATCAATATTACGAGTTCCAGGCCATCGACCGCCCGCTGAGCGATGCGGATCGCGAGGCGCTTCGGGTCTTATCGACCCGGGCGCGGATCACCGCCACCAGCTTCACGAATTCCTATGAATGGGGCGATTTCAAGGGTAATCCCGGCAATCTGATGGAGCGCTGGTTCGACCTCCATCTCTATCTGGCGAACTGGGGCTCGCGCCGGCTGATGATCCGGCTGCCGGAACATTTGGTCGATCGGTCTTTCGTCGAGACGTTCATCGCCGAGGCCGATTGCGTTTCGGTGAAGGTTTCGGGTGAGAACCTGATCGTGGTCATTGACCGTGATGGATTGGAATTCGTTGATTGGGACGATGGCTCAAGCTGGCTCGCCGCCCTCGCACCGCTACGCGCCGAAGTGCTCGCGGGTGATCTGAGGCTGTTTTACCTGCTCTGGCTGACGGCCGTGGAGGCCGATGTTTTTCTGGCGGATCAGCCCGAGCCGTTACCGGGAATTGGGCCGATGTCCGCGAGTCTGGCAGCGTTCGCGGCGTTCTTCGGCATCGACACCAACCTTGTCCAGGCGGCGGCCGAACGCCCAACTGACAGGGCGGCGAAACCGATGTCCGCGGCTGCGGTTCGGGAGATCATTGCGATGATCGAGCCATCCGATCAGACGTCGATGTTGGCGCGGCTTTACGACGGCGACCCGCATGTCGCCGTTGAGCTGCGGGCGAGGGTTCGAAGGCACATCGTGGCGAACGCGTCTGGCACGCCACCGGAGGCCGTCAGAACGGTTGGTGAACTCCGCGCGCGCGCCAAAGAGATAGGCCTGGAAAAAGATAGGCTTCGTTTGGACGAGGCTGAGAAAGTCCGCCGGGCGCGGCTGCTGGCGACCTCGCGGCGGGGTAACGCGGTCTGGCGCGAGGTTGAGAGCGAAATCGAGCGGCGTAACGCCGCCGGCTATGACAAGGCGGTGACGCTTCTGCTCGATCTTCAGGCGGTTGCCGTGGACGGCAACGCGGTTGATGACTTCGTCCGTCAACTCCGCGCGATCCGGCAGCGGCACGCCCGGAAGGGGCAGTTGATCGAACGGCTGACGAGGCTGGGATAGCGTGGAGGGCTGGTCTGGCGGAGGGAGAGAAACCGGGGTCGAACAAACTCTATACCCGGATCTCTCCGAAATCCGGGTATCCTTTTGGTTTCGCGCCCGCCGCCACACCAACCCTGGGCGCGTATACCCGGATCTCTCCGAAATCCGGGTATATCTTATTCATCCTATGGAAAATGTCGTGGGTAGATTCTACCACCGCCGTCTCCTCTTCAGCTGGTAGTCCAGAAAGTAATCCATCCAACCCCGCCGTGATGCCGGGGCGACCCCAAACCAAGATCAAGATGCCTCCAGGATGACCGTCACCGCCACCAACGGCATCGCTCCGCGCTCTGAAGGCGGCTTCGGCACTACTCGTGTCGGGGTCGCTACGTTTCAGCAAAGATCAAAACGATCGGCGTTCATAACCTTGGTCCATGCCGCGACAAAGTCCTTCACGAACTTCTTCTGGGAACCCACGCA
>JAYVXQ010000530.1:0-3045 GCA_043785025.1 Acetobacteraceae bacterium | reverse complement strand
GGCCGGAACTGATTTCCGCGGGTATCAGAGACGCATCATCCGGGACACGCCCGCGTCCCGCGTCGCGTGGCACAGGAAATCCACCATCGGCCCGATATTGTCCGTCCCCTTGACCGTCGCGACCCGGGTCAACGCGAACGCTTCCTGCACCGCGTCGACCGCGCCCAGATAGGCCGGATTTCCGTCCGTTAACAGCATCACCGGCAAATCACGATCGAACGTGGCGACCGCCTTCATCACATGGCACCCATCCTGTCCGCCGCCATCCAGATCCGCGATCACGGCCAAAGGCGGGTTCATGCGCAGCAGCAGCGCCAGGTCTTCGTTATCCGTTACATGCTCAATCTGAAGATCGAGGAACTCGCAGATCATCGCCAGCACGCCGCCCGTGTCATTATCGCCGCTGACGACAACAACGGTTTGGTTGGGCGCGCGTGGACGCGGGCTGAACGGCGCCGCCTCAGACCAGGACTCATTCAAAAAAGCCGTTGTCGCGATATGTACCATGAAGCCTCCGGGGGAAATCGCGGGTCAGGAACTTTTTGACTGTCCGTTCCTGATTGACGTCCAGTATGTGCGGCAAGACTTATCCAGAAGCTAGTCCAAAGGACGTTAGTTTCATTAGAAACGTCGCTAAATCATCGTGAAAGATCGTGAAAGAGGGAATCAGAGGCTGATTCCGGCACCAGTATGAAAGGTTCGTTAATTTTTCGTCAAGTTTTTGGCCCGACGCGTCGATTTCATTTCTGGGACGCTTCAATGGATATTTGGGCACCGCCAATCAATATTGGATATTCCGGCGCGAAATTCAGTACAAATTTCGATCCCATCGAGGCATACGATACGAACCATACAAGTTCTCAATTGTACACGTGATGTTTTTACCAAACCGGACAGACAACCATGAATACAAACGATACATTTCCGTCCCATCTTAGATACCGGTTATACAACGGATACCGCGGACAATACCGCCGTTGAACGCGGGCGGACACGATCGCTTCGACTAATTCGATACAAACGATACATGCACGCACCGGTCCTCTCCGCCGCTCCGGTCGGAGGGGCCGGTCCTGGGCGCCGGTCCTGGGCGCCGGTCCAGGGCGCCGGTCCTGGGCCAAGGTCCGGCGTGAAGGACCCGGGGCCAGGGTCCGGGATTCCAGCGGGGCCCCGCCGAGGGCGATAGCACCTGGATCCCATGGGATTGCCCGGGGTCCGAATGAAGACCCGCGCCGACATCCATACATCATGCGGGGTGCTCCTGTCCCAAACGGCCTGGCGCGTCCAACGGCCCATGCGGAGTGCCCGCTTCCGGCGGTTCCCTGGGCAAAAAGCCCCCCGATTGACTAACCGCACGGGCTTCGCCACTTTCTCGCCGTCTGGGACGATATAACAATTACGAGGGAACGCATGACAAGCCGCCGTCCGCGAAGCGCTTTCACGATGCCTGTACGCGGGCTCAGATGAACACGTCGCCGACGCGGCCATTGCTGCGGGTCACCGGAGTGAAAATGCGGTTCGGGGGCGTCATCGCCCTCGGCGGCGTATCCTTCGACGTCGATCAGGGCCAGATCTGCGGCCTGATCGGACCCAACGGATCCGGCAAAACCACCCTGTTTAACTGCATCAGCGGCATCTACCGCCATAGCGAGGGCGATATCGCGTTCGAGGGCAAATCCCTCACCAACGTCCCCCGCCACCAAATGGCTGGCCTCGGCCTCGGCCGCACCTTTCAGAACGTCGCGTTGTTCCGCAACATGAGCGTACGCGACAACATCCTGGTCGGCGCCCATAGCACCGCCAGCTCCGGCTATATCGCCAACGCGCTGCGCCTGCCCATCGTCCGGCGCGAACAGGCCGAAGCCGACCGCCGCCTTGATGAACTGCTCGACCTGCTCGACCTGCGCCAGGTCACCAACGTCCCCGCCGGCGCCATCCCCTTCGGCTGGCAAAAGCGCGTCGAGTTGGGCCGCGCGCTGATGACCCGCCCCAAACTGCTGATGCTGGATGAGCCCGCCGCCGGCCTCAATCACAGCGAGGTCGACGAACTGGCGCTGCTGATGGGCCGCGTGCGGGAGCAACTGCAACTGTCCATTCTGCTGGTCGAACATCACATGAGCCTCGTGATGCGCGTGTCCGATAAGGTCGTGGCACTGGAATTCGGTCTGAAGATCGCCGACGGCACCCCGGATGAGGTGCGTAACGAACCGGAAGTGATCCGCGCCTATCTGGGCGAAACCGAAGAGGAAGACGCGCATGCCGGCGCTGCTTGAGGCCAAGGGCCTCCACGCCGCTTATGGCGAAACGAAAGTCCTGCACGGGATCGACTTCAAGGTCGAGGACGGCGGTGTCACCGCGCTGTTGGGTGCGAACGGCGCGGGCAAGACCACGACCTTGCGCGCCATCTGCGGCATGCTGAAAACCAGCGGCACTCTGACCTTGGCCGGCGAAACCCTGATCGGCGTCCCGACCGAGGACATCGTCCGCCGCGGCGTGGCCCATGTTCCCGACGGCCGCGGTACCTTCATGGAATTGTCGGTCGAGGAAAACATGCGCCTCGGCGCCTATGTCCGCAAAGACCGCGGGGTCGAGGCCGACTTCGAGCGCATGTTCGGCTATTTCCCCCGCCTGAAGGAACGCTTCCGCCAACAGGCCGGCACGCTGTCGGGCGGGGAGCAGCAGATGCTTGCCATCTCCCGCGCTTTGCTGCTCCGCCCGCGTCTGCTGCTGCTGGACGAACCGTCGTTCGGCCTCGCGCCGCTGATCGTGAAGGACATCTTCGCCATCCTGCGCCGCATCCGCGATGAGGAAAAAGTGAGTATCCTGCTGGTGGAACAGAACGCCAGCCTGGCGCTGGCTTTCGCCGAGGACGCCTATTTGCTGGAAACCGGACGCATCGTCGTCTCGGGTAAGGCGCATGAGATCAGCAAGGACGAGTCGATCCGCCGCTCGTATCTTGGTTATTAAAAAAGATGTGGGTGATTAAAGGAAGCGCGCCGTGGAAGGACTGATTCACCAAATCATCTCGGGGATCGCCACCGGCGG
>JAYVXQ010000529.1:0-3051 GCA_043785025.1 Acetobacteraceae bacterium | reverse complement strand
GCTGCCGGAGTTGGGAATTCAGCTTGCTCCGGCCCTCGCTAAAGAATTTTGGCTGCAACCCCTCCTTCATCGTCGCGCTCATCGTGTCGTTGATGGCGGCGAATTCGCCCAAATCCCGGAGCTTGCCATATTCGGCCAGGAACGCCTTCGCGTGAGCCGCATCGCGCTCCAATACGGATTTCGAGGTTGCTTCCACGGTTCGCGCGATGCGGCGCCCAGATTTCGCGGCACGGGCGATCCAGGCGTAAAATGCCAGGGAGACGGGCCTCAACTCGATCGGCTTGCCGCCCGCCCAAACCTGGCCGTTGCCAAGATCGATCGCCAACCGCGCGGGGCGCAGCCGATCCTGCGCGGCGGCCACCGCGTCGCGATAGCTTGCCTGCCCGGTGCGCAGTGCCTCCAACAAACCATCGCGCATCCGCACGAACGGGATGTCGGCCAGTTCGACCTTTGGCCCGCGGTCGCGTGTTTCCGCGTCGGGATCCTCCGCCGTGTCCCGGGTGTTCAGCGGCGTTCCATCCCGGGTGTAAATAACATTGCTGTACCGCGTCGGATAGTAAAACTCCGTACTCGCCTCGAACGCGGGTGAGACCAGCACATGCGACAACCGGTCCTGCGGTCTGCCATACAGCGACAAGGCATAGGCGGCGAAAAAGCCCAGTGTTTTACGCCCGCCGGCGAGGGAAACATGCAGCGCGCACTCCGGATCGGCGGTCAATGCGCCGATTGTCGCGACGATCGCGTCCGCCGCCGCCTCATTATCCTCACCGGAGCGTATATCTGGCAACGCCGCGCCTCCCTTCGCCCGCAGCACGCGAATATCCTCGTCACCGAATCGAATCGATGGCAAATCGTAATCCTTGCACAAACGCAGGAGCCAGCCGGGATCGTTGCCTTGCAATGTCAGCCGCGCGCGGTTCGCGCCATCGCTCGTGGTCATCACCACCAACTGTGTCGGCAGGAACGGCGGCGTCTGCTTCACGGCCAGGCCGTAAATCGTTTCGGTTACGATTTGCGGTGTCAGACCCGTGACGGTAAACAACACGCGGCGGGGAAACGCGGCGGGAGACATCATCGGTCGCTCTCCATTTCCGATCGGTCCACGGGGATCATGGGGTACGACAGACATTCAGCACGGCGAGAACCGCGGAGACCGTGCGATGGCAAGGTTTTCCCTGCGGCGATCCAATGATTCCGGGCGCGCCCCCCCAACCCGGTTCGTCGCGCCCCAGCAAAGCGGCGGCGCGCATCAGGTCCACGTGGCCGGCTTGCCATTGCGCCACGGTCATCCGCCGCCAGGGTGCGGGCGGATCGCCGCGGGCGGAGCAATCGACCGCGACAACCACCGGCGCCAGCCGGTAGCCAAGCCGTAACGCGCCGGGCACGCATCCTTCCACGATCGCTGTTCCGCCACCGGCCTCGACCACGCGCACCTGCCCGCTTTGCAATGCCGCGAACAAGAGCTTGGCCGCGCGCGCGGCGCGTTCATGCCATTCCGGCGGGACAACGCCGGAAACGATCCAGTCCCGCGTTGCCGTCACCGCGCGGCACACCGGAAGCGCGCGATCGCCCAGGCCGCCGATCAGCGCGCCGAGGTTCTGCTCGCCTGGCCCGGCTTCATCGATGTCATCGGCGCGGGCCGGGAGGGATCGCGGCCCAGGCCAGATCCCGTTGGCGAAACAATCGGCGCGCGCGATCTGGGCTATGCGTGCGCGGATCGGCGGAGTGAAGGGAATTCCGCCGGCGCGCAGGCTCAGCACCGCCATCGCACCGAACGCATCGGCATCCGGGCGAATCGTGACGAGGCAGGTTTCGGGCGGTGGCAACGGCCAATCCATCGCCGCCTCGATTGCCGCGATCGCACCGCCACCTGGGCGGTGCTGCGGATCGATATTGCCGAGGCCGCATCGGGCCGCGAGAACCGGTTCGGTCACCTCCACGCCGAGCGTGCTCGGGCCAAGCAGAGTGGCGTTGTGCCGCTCTGCCGTTGAATGCGGGCGGGGGTCCAGCAGGCCGTGGCGATAGGGAAACGTCAAGACCAGTGCTCCCGGCGTGGGTTGTTGTACGCACAGACGATGACACGGCACGATCCGGGAACGGTTCGGTGCAACATTGCCGCGGGAAGAAAGCAGCGGCGCCGGCGGGACCATGACACGGTCCGCGGCGACAAGGCAAAACATGCCGGGCGGTCAAGTAGACGATACCCACCGTCCCCCGGGCATGACAGGGCAGCGAGCGGCGGACTCCAATCCATCGCCGGCCCGGCCGATGGTTTATGCGTCGGGTGTGCCGATCATATAAAACGAGATGCACACAATCCAGAATGCAATGGACCGCGGCTCCGTATCCTTCATATTGAGTTCCGCGCGATACGCGGTCAGCAGAGGCGGCGGCTCCGCGTGGTCTTCCGCCATCTGCATCGCCGAGATCTGGTCCGGCGTTCGGCCCGATCTCATCGCCAGGTGAATTGGCAAAACGAGCGACTCCAGGCGATCCGCGATCATTGGATTGTTTATTCCAAAGGCGCGCCAGGCACCGATCGTACGTTCGAATTTTGCTAAATTCTCGATGATTGCGAATTTTCCTCGCAAGACCGAGGAACGACGACTGAATGTCTCGATGAAGCGGCGTGGCCACGCCGAGTGCGCCAAACTTACTGGGGAAGCCGCAACTTTTTTTGCGGGTCTCAATGAAGCGGCGTGGCCACGCCGAGTGCGCCGATGGAAAACATGCTTTCGTCACTGGCGTGGACAGTCTCAATGAAGCGGCGTGGCCACGCCGAGTGCGCCTCCCATGGTGCGGGGACCAAAGGGGTCCCAGGTGTGTCTCAATGAAGCGGCGTGGCCACGCCGAGTGCGCCCTTGGAGCTGTGACATAAGCTCTCCGGGCAACTTCTTGTCTCAATGAAGCGGCGTGGCCACGCCGAGTGCGCCGACGGCGCCGGTCCCACTTGGCTCATCGCGTGCATGTCTCAATGAAGCGGCGTGGCCACGCCGAGTGCGCCAGCAACGAAAAAATTGCGCATTACTTTTGAAACGAGTCTCAATGAAG
>JAYVXQ010000528.1:0-3051 GCA_043785025.1 Acetobacteraceae bacterium | reverse complement strand
GGCATCACCGAGGCGGTGAATGATCAGCGGTTCTTCCAGAATGGCGCCCACGGTCATCCGCGGATTGAGTGAGGCGAAGGGATCCTGGAAGACGATCTGCATCCTCCGGCGCAATGCGCGTAGCGCGGATCCGGTGACGTTGGTGATGTCCTGGTTTTCGAAACGGATGGTGCCCGCGGTCGGCTCGATCAATCGCAGCACGAGACGGGCTGTGGTGGATTTGCCGCAACCGGACTCGCCGACCAGTGCCAGGGTTTCGCCGCGGCGGAGCGTGAACGACACGCCGTCGACGGCGCGCACGGTGCCGGTGGTTCGGCGCAGCAGCACGCCTTGTTTGACGGCGAAATGGCGGGTGAGATTCTCGACCGCGAGAATGGTTTCAGACGCAACCGGATCGCTCACGCAACCAGTCCCAATTCCGCCGCCAGCAGGCTGTAGGAACGGCGGCGGGCGGCGGGGTCGTGCAGGGTCGAAAGCACGGCGACTTCCTGGATTTGCAACGATGTGGCGAGGTCGCGCAGTTTCGTTGCGACGACGTCGGGCGTGCCGTAGATCGCATGGGCCCGCAGGCGGTCGACGCGGGCCTTGTCCTCGGATGACAGGACCATCGCGGCGGCCTCATCAGGGGAGGGGAGGGCGGCGAAAATGCCTTTGTCGCGATTGAGGCGGGAGATTTCGCGGGAACTGAACAGGCGCGCGGCCTCGGGCTGGGTTTCGGCGGTGCACGCCCATACGCACAAAGCGCCGTGCGGTTCGGGATGCGAGGCGGAGGGGCGGAAGCCGTCGCGGTAGAGGGTCATCGCTTGCTCGGCGCCGCGGCCTTCGGTGATGAAATGGGCGTAGCAAAAGGGCAGGCCGAAATAGGCGGCGACCTGAGCGCCGAAATCGGAACTGCCGAGGATCCATATTTCCGGCCGTGTCGCGGCCATGGGTTGGGCGCGGATGTCGCGGAACGGGTGGCCCTCGACCAGGCGCTCGCCGGCGGTCCAGCCAATCAGGTCGCGCACGGCGGCGGGGAATTCATCGGCGGCGGTGTCGGCGCGGGGATTGAGGGCGTAGGCGGTGCGCCCGTCCGAGCCCGGGGCGCGGCCCAATCCGAGATCGATGCGGCCGGGGGCAATGGCGTCGAGGACGCGGAATTGCTCGGCGACTTTGAGGGCTGAGTAATGCGGCAGCATGATTCCGGCCGAGCCGACCCGGATGCGCGATGTGGTGGCGGCGATGGCGCTGATGAGGATTTCGGGGGCGGTGCCGGCCTGGCTGTCGGAATTATGATGCTCTGCGCACCAGTAACGGGCGTAACCGAGGGTTTCGGCGTGTTGGGCCAGCGCGATGCTCTCGCGGATGGAGGCGTCCGGGGCGCGTCCGGTGACGATGGTGGATTGATCGAGGACGGACAGGCTGAGCACGCGGAACTCCCGGGGGGGATGCTGTTGGTATCTTGACCGGGACACGGATGGGCGCAAGGGCGTGGATCCTGGGCGTCCCGTCCAGGGGCCCTGGACCGCAATCCGTTGGCTTCGCCAGGAGGGAGGGCCAGCGAGGATGTTTCAAAATCCGAGTTGGACCTCCCTCATGGCGAAGCCAACCAATGGGTCAAGGGGCCGCCGCCCCTTGCGGAGGTCCAGGCGGCAGAGCCTCCTGGCCTGGTCTCCGAGCTGGCGCCACGCGGGCGCGGCATTGACAGGACGGCTCAGGGAACGGAGCGTTGCGAGATGGTTGGAACAAGGCAATTGCGATGAGCGCGACGCTGGTGTTGAAGCCCAAGATCAGTTTCCCCGATGTCACCGCCGATCCGGTGGCGCGCGCGCAGTCGATCGCGCCGGTGTTGCGCGATGAGGCGCCGCGGATCGAGGCCAAGGGACAGTTGACCGACACGGTGCTGGACGCGCTGCACGCGGAGGGGCTGTACCGGACGCTGCTGCCGAAACGATTGAACGGGTTCGGTGTGGGGTTGGAGATTTTCGTGAAGCTGATGGAGACGTTGGCGGCCGCGGATGCCTCGACCGCGTGGTGCGTTGGTCAGGCGAGCGGGTGTTCGATGGCGGCGGCGTATGTCGAGCCCGAGATCGCGCGGGAAATCTGGGGCGACGATCCGCGCGGCGTGCTGGCCTGGGGATTTCAGCAGGAGGGACGGGCGCGGGTCGTTCCGGGCGGGTATCGGGTCAGCGGTAAATGGGGGTTCGGCAGCGGCGGGCATCACGCGACGTGGATGGGTGCCCATTGCCATGTCGAGTTGCCGGATGGATCGTTGCTGAAAGACGCGCGCGGAGCGCTGATCGAGCGGACCATGCTGCTGCGGCAAGATCAGATCGCGTGGACGCGGACCTGGGATGTGGTGGGTTTGCGGGGCACTGGCAGCGATACCTATACGGTCACGGATTTGTTCGTTCCGGATGCGTATACGGTGCGGCGCGATGTCGATGAGGAACGGCGGATCGACGATCCGTTCTTTCAGTTCACCACGACGTCAGCCTATTCCTCGGGGTTCGCGGGGGTGTCGATGGGCATCGCGCGCGGGATGCTGGATGCGTTGCGGGCGTTGGCGCGGGATAAAAAACCCTCGCATACGGCGCGGACGTTGCGGGACAGTCCGGTGATGCATCATCTGATCGCGGAGAATGAGGCGACGTTACGCTCGGCGCGGGCGTTCGTTCTGGAGGCGATCCGGGATGGCGAGGACAGTATCCGCCGCGACGGGGTGCTCAGCATGGAGACCAAGGTGATGATGCGCCTCGCGACGACGACGGCGATCCAGCGCGCCAAGAAGGTCGCCGAGTTCGCGTATCATGAGGCGGGGGCGACGGCGATTTTCTCGGCCAATGCGTTCGAGCGGAAGATGCGCGATATTCACGCCAGCGCGCAGCAGGTGCAGGGGCGCACCGGCCATATCGAAAACTGCGGTCAGTATTTCATGGGGTTGACGCCGACGGCGCGCTTCATCTGATCGCACCGAGCAAAATGGGGTTGTGTCATGGTAACGGATGAAATCTTCGCGGGTTTGCGGGAAATCGATACGCCGACGGTCACCAACGTGGTCGCGACCTATCC
>JAYVXQ010000527.1:0-9960 GCA_043785025.1 Acetobacteraceae bacterium | reverse complement strand
CGCGCCCGCGCCCGCGTCATAATATACAGAATTATGAGAAAATTCAGCGCGTTCCAACCAACCCCATTGGCGAAAGCAGCGTGATAGGACCCGGTGAGATCGAAAATCACGCCCGACATCCAGCCCCCCAACGCCATGCCGAACAAGGTCATCATCATCACGATCCCGACACGGCTTCCGGTTTCATTCGCCGGGAAATTCTCGCGGATGACGATCGCATAGCCCGGCACCAGGCCCCCCTGAAACAGGCCAAACAGAGCCGATATCACATAAAGCGGCACCAACCCATCGCTGGTCAGATACAGCGCCAGCGCGGCCATCTGCGCGAAGGAGCCGATGGCGACCGTGACCATGCCGCCCAATTTATCGGCGATGAAGCCGGAACCGACGCGGCTGATGATGCCAAACCCCAACATCAACGACAGCATGCGCGCCCCATTGGCGACGCCATACCCAAGGTCGCCGCAATACGCGACGATATGCACCTGCGGCATCGACATCGCGACGCAGCAGAATAATCCCGCCACGGACAGCAAGATTTGCAACGTGCGAGGCGAGACGCCGGACACGCCGCGCAAGCCCGATGCCACCGGTGACACACCCATCGCGCTCACCGGCGCCTGGCCGCGCAACAGCAGCGTCAGCGGCACCATCGCCACGACGCAAATCACCCCGATCCAAAAATGCGCCGCGCGCCAGCCGATTTCCCGGATCATGAACGCGATCAACGGCGGCCAAACCGCCCCCGCGATATAATTGCCGGACGCGCATAACGCGACCGCGATGCCGCGGCGCCGCTCGAACCATTTGGAGATATCCGCCATCAGCGGCGCGAAGGTCGACGCGGTGCCAAACAACCCGATGCACACGCCATAAATCACCGCGAACCGGCCCAAGGACCCGGCCATGGACACGAGCATATAGCCAACACCCAACGAGCAGGCACCGAACAGCACGGGACGGACGATGCCGAACCGATCCGACATCCGGCCCATCAGTACGCAGCCCAACCCAAAGCCGATGGTGGTGAGCGTGAAGGGCAGGGACGCCTCGCCCCGCGCCGCGCCGAATTCCTGCTGCACCGCGGGCAAAGCCACCACCACCGACCACATGCCGACGCCCCCCAACGCCGACAGCAGCATGGACACGCCCAATCGAAACCAGGCGTAGCGGGAATCTATCATGGGCCTGACTCAGGTCTTTTCGAAATCGATCCGTTCAACCACCGGCAGCCCCTGCAACTGACGCCGCAGACAATCCAGCCCGAGTTCAATCGCCCCCAATCGGATCCAGTCGCGCCCGCCAAGAATGCGCGACCGCCGGATCTCCACCCCCTCGGGCGTCGCGATCCCGATCCAGATCGTCCCACCAAGGTCCATGCGATCCGTGCCCTGATCAAGCTCGATCAGCACCACCAAAGCATGGCTCGCCCCGGTCTGGTCCCGCGCGGCCTTGGCGACGTCGATCGTCGCGGCCTCGGTCATTTCACCCGCGAGCACCGTGGCTTTCAAATCGAACACATGATGCAGTTCCGGAATGCTCCGGACCACGACCCCACGGCGAAACACATGCTCCGCGTTCGGCAGATGCGCGATGCGTCCGGCCATCTGACCGCCGGTGAAAGTTTCGACCACGGACAAAGTCCCCTGTTTCGCCGTCAACGCGGCCAGGATGACGCCTTCCAAAGTGTGGTCGTCCTCGGCGAGGATGAAGTTCCCCAAACGCTTCCTCACCTCCGCGGTCACCGGGGCGAGCTTGCGATGGACATCGTCCATGTCCGTGCCGCGCACCGTCAGTTTCGTTTCCAGTTGCGGATAATGCGCGCGAAACCCAAGTTTGACGCCGCCATCGGGGTCCAAGGCCTCGATGCCCGTCAGCAATTCATCGGCGTGCGACTCGCCGATGCCATAGGAGTGAAATCGTTTCAAATGGATCGAGGCGGGCGCGCCGGAACGGGCGAGCATCCGCGGGATCACCTGTTCTTCCAGCATGCGGCGCAATTCGCGCGGTACGCCGGGCGTGAAGAAGAACCGCGCCTTGCCGATATCCATCGCGAAACCGCAGGCGGTGCCGATGGGATTGTCGATCATCTCGGCCGTCGCCGGCAGCATCGCCTGTTTGCGGTTGTTCGGCGGCATGGCGCGGGCGCGGCGGGTGAAGAAGGATTCCATCTTCTCCAGCCATTCTTCATGGAGGACAAGCTCCACACCCGCGGCCTGCGCCGCGATCTCCTGCGACAAATCGTCCACGGTCGGACCCAATCCGCCATTGACGATGACCGCGTCGGCTCGTTGGCCCGCGAGTTGGAACGCCGCCAAAAGCGAGTCGCGATCGTCGCCGACCGTGGTCCCCCAATGCACGGACAGGCCGACGTCTTCCAGCTTTTGCGCCATGTAGCTGAAATTGGTGTTGACGATTTTGCCGGTCAGCACCTCATCGCCGGTGCAAAGAATTTCAATGCGCATGATGGTTCGTATTCCCTGGCCCGTTCGCGCCTAAAATGCGGGAAGGGCGGGTCCGCGGCAAGGGCGCCAGGATCACGCACACCGCTCAGTGGCGCTCACCACCCGCCGTGGTGTATTTCCAACGCGGCAAGGCAGGGAGGCCGCAGTATGACCAGCATCTTCGATCGCGATCTGGGAAAAACCCCGGCGAATCACGCCGCCCTAACCCCGCTACTGTTCCTGGAACGCGCCGCCGCCGTCTATCCCGACCGGCTCTCCGTCGTGCACGGCGCCCAAAGTTTCACCTGGCGGGAAACCCTCGCCCGCTGCCGCCGCCTCGCCTCGGCGTTAACGGCGTTGGGTGTCGGCAAAAACGACACCGTGTCGGTGATGCTGCCGAACACGCCGCCAATGTACGAGGCGCATTTCGGCGTGCCCATGTGCGGCGCCGTACTCAACGCGCTGAACACACGGCTCGACTCCGCCACCATCGCTTTCATGCTGACCCACGCGGAGGCGAAAGTCCTGATCACCGACATGGAATTCGCGCCCATCATGAAACAGGCCTTGGCGTCGATGACCCATCCGCCGATCGTCATCGACGTCGACGATCCCGCCTTTCACGGCGGCGAGCGGTTGGGTCAAATCGAATACGAAACCTTCCTGAACGGCGGCGATCCCGATTTCGCCTGGGAAAGTCCCGCCGATGAATGGGACGCGATCGGCCTGAATTATACCTCGGGCACCACCGGCGATCCGAAAGGCGTCGTCTATCACCATCGCGGTGCCTATCTAAACGCGATCAACAACGTCCTCAGTTGGGGCATGCCGCAACACGCCGTCTATCTGTGGACGCTGCCGATGTTCCATTGCAATGGCTGGTGTTTTCCCTGGACGATGGCCGAGCGCGCGGGCATCAACGTGTGCCTGCGCCGGGTCGAGGCGGCCGCGATCCTGGAAGCAATCCGAGATCATGGCGTCACCCATATGTGCGGCGCGCCCATCGTCTACTCACTGCTGATCAACGCCCCCGCCGAATTACTGTCGGGCATCACCCGCCCGATTCAGGGCCAGGTCGCCGGCGCCAGCCCCCCCGCGGCGATCATCGAAGGCACCGAACGGATCGGCATCGATCTGACCCATGTTTACGGCCTGACCGAGGTCTACGGTCCCGCCGGAATCTGCAGCAAACAGGACCACTGGCGCGATCTGCCCATCGATCAACGCGCCGAACGCAACGGACGGCAAGGCGTGCGAACACCGCTGCAAGATGGACTGGAAGTCCGCGACCCCGAAACGATGGCGCCCGTTCCCTGGGATGGCGACACGATGGGGGAGATCATGTTTCGCGGTAACATCACCATGAAAGGCTATTTGAAAAATCCCGCCGCGACCGGACAGGCTTTCCTGGGTGGCTGGTTTCACACCGGCGATCTCGCGGTCACGCAACCCGACGGCTATGTCCGCATTCGCGATCGTTCCAAGGACATCATCATCTCCGGCGGCGAAAACATCTCCTCGATCGAGGTCGAGGAGACCCTCTATCGCCATCCCGCCGTGCTGACCGCCGCCGTGGTCGCGCAACCCGATCCGAAATGGGGCGAAACCCCGCGCGCCTATATCGAACTGAAACCCAATGCCACGGTCACGGAACACGAACTGCGCGACTTCTGCCGCGCCCATATGGCGGGTTACAAAGTGCCCAAGGCTTTCGTGTTCGGCGAACTGCCAAAAACCTCCACCGGCAAAATCCAGAAATTCGGGCTGCGGCAACTGGCGAAATCCGCCACCGCGATCGACTGACCAACCGTCCTTTGCGAAGCGATGGGCGCGCGCTAAACTCACGGCTCAAGGACCAAAGGCGGACGGCATGACACGGCAAATGACTCTGGTGGGATTTCTGCAGGCACAGAACTGCACCAATTTCGTCGGATCCTGGCGCCATCCCGACGCCGCCCAAGACTTTACGTCAGCGGAATATTACCGCCGCATCGGACGGTCGTTGGAAGCCGGAAAATTCCACCTCGGCTTCTTCGACGACCGCCTCGCGATGCCCGACCTGTTCGGCGGCGATCACGCCCACACCGTCGCCAATGGCATCCGCTGCGTCAAAATGGACCCCCTCACCATCCTCACCGTCATGGGCATGGCCACCGAAAAACTCGGACTGGGCTCTACCATGTCGACGACATACTACGAACCGTTTCACGCCGCGCGAGTCTTCGCCACACTCGATCTCATGACAGGCGGCCGCGTCGCGTGGAATGTCGTGACATCCATGAACGACGGCGAGGCGCGCAACATGGGCCACGCCGCCCATCAGGAACACGACGCCCGTTACGACCGCGCCGATGAGTTCATGGAAGTCGTCATGGGCCACTGGGACACATGGGAAGACGGCGCCATCGTCGCCGACCGCGAAACCGGATTATTCGCCCATCCCGACAAAGTTCACCGTCTGGATCACAAGGGAAAATTCTTCCAGTCGCGCGGCCCCTTCACCGTGCCCCGCTCCGCGCAGGGCCATCCCGTGATCATCCAGGCGGGTCAATCCGGCCGCGGCACCAGCTTCGCGGCACTCTGGGCGGAATGTATCTTCGTCGCCTATCACGGCCTCGACCGCGCCAAAATCGACTACGCCGCCTTCAAGGCGAAGGTGGAAGCGGTCGGCCGCGATCCCGAACTCGTGAAAGTCTGCGCCGGAGTCTATCCCGTCGTCGCCGAAACCCGTGCCGAGGCCGAGGACAAAGTCGCCCTGATCGATCGCCTGCCGAAAGAAATCGATAGTCTCTCGCTGCTGTCGGAAGTGCTGAATTTCGATTTCTCAACCCAACCGATCGATAAAGCGTTCACCCAGGAACAACTCGACAGTTGGACCGGCGTGCAGGGCTCCCGCGATCGGATCAAACGCGAACTCGGCAACCGCATGCCCACACCACGCGATTTCATCAACATCACCCGGCGCGGCACGTTCCACGATCACCCCCGCTTCATCGGCAGCGCCAAAGACGTCGCCGACGGGATGGAAGAATGGTTCACCGGCCGCGCCTGTGACGGGTTCGTCATCGCCGCCTCCCACGTGCCCGGCGCCTATGACGATTTCTCTCGCCTGGTCGTGCCCGAACTGCAACGGCGCGGTTTGCATCAGCTCGACTATAAAGGCACCACTTTGCGCGAAAATCTCGGCCTGGAACGCCCCGACGCGGGCGCCTGGCGCAAATACATTCAATAAAGACCGGAGAAGACAACGATGAAACTCTATTACGCCCCCGGTGTCTGCTCGATCGGCATCCACGTGCTGTTGGAGGAGATCGGCAAACCCTATGAAGGCATCGCCATCAACCTGCGCGAAGGCGAGCAACACAAGCCCGAATACGTGGCGGTCAATCCAAAATCCAAAGTGCCCGCGATGATCGATGACGCGGGCACATTGCGCACCGAATATCCCGCGATCGCCTACTGGCTCGCGCGCACCAATCCCTTCGCCAATCTATTGCCGGATGATATCGATCAACAGGCGAAAGCACTGGAGTTGATGGATTACTGCGTCGCCACCGTGCACATGCAGGGGTTCACCCGCCTGTTCCGCCCCTCCGCCTTCGCCCCCAACGCGGCGGATGAGGCGGCCGTGAAAGCCCGCGGCACCGAAATCGTCGAAAAAGGGTTCGCGGCACTCAACCAGACGCTGGAAGGCAAGGAATACGCGGTCGGCAAATTCTCCATCGCCGATTCCGCGATCTTTTATCTCGAATTTTGGGCTAAGCGCCTGGGCATGACCATGCCAGCGAATTGCGCCGCGCATCTGGACCGCATGCTCGCACGGCCCGCCGTGCAACGCACCCTCGCCGCCGAAGGTCTCGCATGACTCTAATCGCGCCGGTGCCGTTCTGGTATCTCCGGCACGGCGAGACCGATTGGAATCTGCGTGGCCTGCAACAAGGCAGCGTCGATATTCCGTTGAATGAAACCGGTCTCGCGCAGGCCCGTGACGCCGCGCGACGGCTGCGCGACAGGGGGATCAGGTCGATCGTCGCCTCGCCGTTGTCGCGCGCGCGCGTGACGGCGAAAATCGTCGCCGAAGCTCTGAACGTTCCCGTGACGATCGATCCGGATTTGCGGGAAGTCGCCTGGGGCGTGCACGAAGGCACCGGCATGGCTGATTGGTTCGACGACTGGATCGCCGGACACGCGACGCCGGAAGGCGCTGAAAGTTTCGCGACCTTGCGCGACCGCGTCGTCGCCGGCCTGAACCGCGCCGTCACCCGCGATCCCGCCGTGCTGATCGTTGCGCATGGCGGCGTGTTTCGCGCCGTCCGCGCCGCGATGAATGTCGACATGTCCGGCCGCACCCGCAACTGCGTCCCCATGTGGTGCGCCCCGCCCGCTCCCCCCGCCGAGGCCTGGTCATTAACCATCCACGATTGAAATGCGGGTAGTGTCTCAGTTTGAAACAGTAAGTCGGCTCCGGTCCGCACCCCGACCCGGCCACCCATGCGATTATAATGACATGGGTGGCCGGGTCGGGGTGCGGACCGGAGCCGGACTTCAAACTGAAAACACTACCGAAATCCGCTTGCGGCGGCGCGTTGTTTGGGCCTATGTGAACCTGTCCCAGCCACCCGGCGCGGGAGAGAGCGGGCTCGCCCGCCGCCGAAGGCGCAACCGGCCCCCGGAAACGCTCAGGCAACAGGGACCGCGCGGGGAACAGGGATCTCTGGAAAGCCTTCTTGCGTGATCGCGCGGGAAGCACCGACGGAGTAAGGCGCCAACCGCGCCGAATCTCTCAGGTTCCGCGACAGAGGGGGGTCACCCGCCACCGGCATAAAGCGGGTGGGCTGACCCGCGTGGAGACCTTTGGTGACAGACATTCCTCAAATCACGGCGCTCGATGCGTGGCATCGGGCACATGGAGCCCGCATGGTGCCCTTCGCGGGCTATGCCATGCCCGTGCAATATGATTTCGCGGGGGCACTCGCCGCGCGCTGCAAAGGCGGCGTGATGGCCGAACATTTGCACTGCCGGGCGCAAGCAGCCTTGTTCGACGTATCCCATATGGGACAGGCGATGCTGCCAGGACCGAATGCCGCCGCCGCGCTGGAAACCCTGGTCTGCGGCGACATCGCCGGATTGAAACCGGGACGGCAACGTTACACATTGTTGACGACAGAAGCTGGCGCCATCCTCGACGACCTGATGGTCGCCAACCTGGGTGACGAGGGCCTGTTCGCCGTGGTCAACGCCAGCCGGAAGTCAATCGATTTTCCGCATATCGCCGCCGCCACGCCCGTGACGATATTGGATCGTTCCCTATTGGCGCTGCAAGGTCCCGCCGCCGCCGCCGTCATGGCACGGCTGGCGCCCGATTCCGCCGCCCTGCCATTCATGGGCGTCGCGCGCATGTCCATCGCGGGGATCGCCTGCCTCGTCTCCCGCTCAGGCTATACAGGGGAGGACGGATTCGAAATCTCCGTCGCCAACGACGACGCGGCGGCCCTGGCGGACACATTAATCGCCGCGCCGGAGGTCATTCCCGCCGGTCTCGGCGCCCGCGATTCGTTGCGTCTGGAAGCGGGTTTGTGCTTGTACGGCAACGACATCGACGAAACCACCTCGCCGATCGACGCCGGCCTCACATGGGCCATCAGCAAGCGCCGCAAAATGCACTGGGATTTTCTCGGCGGCGAGGCGATCCGCGCGCGCCTGGACGAAGGACCCAGGCGCCGCCGCGTCGGCATCCGGCCCGACGGACGCGCGCCCGCCCGCGAACACACCGTGATCATGACCTCGGATGGGACGGACACCATCGGCGAAATCACCTCCGGCGGCTTCGGTCCCACGCTGAACGGACCCATGGCCATGGGCTACGTCCGCCGCGATCACGCCGAGGACGGCACCAAAATTTCCCTGATGGTGCGCGGGAAATTACTCCCCGCGACCGTCGTGCCCATGCCGTTCGTTCCCCATCGTTACGTTCGCTGACAAGGAACAAGTCAATGCCCACCAAAAACTCCGACACGCGTTTCACCAAAGATCATGAGTGGGTCAGACTGGATGGCGATATCGTCACCATCGGCATCACCGATCACGCGCAACAGCAACTGGGTGAGCTGGTGTTCATCGAATTGCCGGAACTGGAGCGCGCGGTCGCCGCCGGTGAGGCCTGCGCCGTCGTCGAAAGCGTCAAAGCCAGGTCCGACGTCTACGCGCCGCTGGCCGGAAAAGTCGCCGAAATCAACGAAACCATCAGCGAAGATCCCGGTATCGTCAACAACGACGCGGAAGGCGAGGGCTGGTTCTTCCGTTTGGAACTCGACGACCCCGCGTCGTTCGAGGAATTGATGGATCAGGATGCTTACGACGAATTTCTGGAGACGCTGTAAGCATGGATGCGTTCGCGGAACTCGCTGAGCTTGAAGCCGCCGATCGTTTCGTCGCGCGTCATATCGGTCCGGATGACGCCGAGATCCAGGCGATGTTGCACGCGATCGGCCGTGCCAGCCTGGATGACACCGCCGCCGCCGCCGTGCCCGAATCGATCCGCTCCAACCGCGCCCTCGACCTGCCGGACGCGATCGATGAGGCCGCGGCGATCGCCGAATTGCGCGACCTCGCCAACCGCAACGATTTGAAGAAATCCCTGATCGGCATGGGATATCACGGCACCGTGACCCCGCCGGTGATCCTTCGTAACGTTCTGGAAAACCCCGGTTGGTACACAGCCTATACGCCCTATCAGGCGGAGATCGCGCAGGGCCGGTTGGAGGCTCTGGTCAATTTCCAGACCGTGATCACCGAATTGACCGGCATGGAAATCGCCAACGCATCCATGCTGGATGAGGCGACCGCGGCGGCCGAGGCGATGGCGATGGCACATGCCATCAGCAAAACGAAATCCGATTTCTTCGCCGTCGCCGAGGATGTGCATCCGCAAACCCGTGCTGTCCTTCTGACGCGGGCGCGCGCTTTGGGCTTGCGCATCGGCGCGATCGGCGCCGAAAAATCTTTCGCGGTTTTATGGCAATACCCAGGTTCGACCGGGCAAGTCCGCGATCTCACCGCCGACATCGCGGCGGCACAGGCCGCGGGCGCATTGGCGATCGTCGCGGCCGATCCGTTGGCGCTGACGGTATTGCCCTCGCCTGGCGGGATGGGCGCGGATATTGTTGTTGGGTCTTCACAACGGTTCGGTGTGCCAATGGGTTTTGGCGGACCGCACGCGGCGTTCTTCGCCACCCGCGACGCGCATAAACGCCATATGCCCGGACGCCTGGTCGGCGTGTCGCTGGACGCGGCCGGACAACCGGCGATGCGCCTCGCGCTGCAAACGCGGGAACAACATATCAGGCGGGAGAAAGCGACCTCGAACATCTGCACCGCGCAGGTATTGCTGGCGGTCATCGCGGGAATGTACGCCGTATGGCACGGGCCCGAGGGCTTGCGCCGGATCGCCCGCCGCGTCGCGCTGCAGGCGCGCATGCTGGCGGATTGCGCGATCAGAGCCGGCCATCGGATCCGG
>JAYVXQ010000526.1:0-9991 GCA_043785025.1 Acetobacteraceae bacterium | reverse complement strand
GCCAATCGGATGATGGAGGTGACCGGTCTGATCAGCATTGGCCCGTCTTTCGGCGCCGATGGCAATATCGTGCTGTCCGAGGTGAATTTCCGCCGCCTGGCGAATAAGCGCGGGTTCGAGGGCGTCGATCTGGTGGCGATCAAGCTGGTGCCCGGGGCGAACCGGGCGGCGGCGATGGCGAGGCTGCGGGCGCTGTTGCCCTCCGACGTCACGGTGTTCAGCCAGCCTGAGCTGGTCGCGCATGAGCGGGGCTATTGGGAGAACGCGACCCCCATTGGGTTCATTTTCGCGTTCGGCAGTCTGATGGGACTGATCGTTGGGATGGTCATCGTCTACCAGATTCTGTTCAGCGACATCGCCAGCCATTTGCGCGAATACGCGACGTTGAAGGCGATGGGGTATTCGAATTTCTACCTCACCCGGATCGTGCTGTCGGCGGCGTTGATGTTGGCGGTATTTGGGTATGTGCCGGGGATGTTGCTGTCGACGTTCCTTTACGGCGTGGTGGGCAAGAGCACGTTTTTGCCTCTGGCGATGGATTCGGGGCGGGCGTTTGGCGTGTTCGCGATGATCGCGACGATGTGCGCGGCGTCCGGGTTGCTGGCGGTCAGAAAGCTGCGCGACGCCAATCCCGCCGATATGTTCTGATGGAGCCGCCGGTTCAGGTGGTTGGCCTCACTCATGCCTATGGCGAGGGGGCGATGGCGCGGCCCGTGCTGCGGGACATCGATCTGACGGTGCGCGAGGGGGAGATCGTGTTGCTGACCGGTCCCTCGGGCAGCGGGAAGACGACGTTGTTGACGTTGATTGGCGCGTTGCGGGCGGTGCAAACCGGCGGTTGCCGCGTGCTTGGCCAGGATTTGGCGGAGGCGGATGAGGCGGCGCGGGTGCGGTTACGCCAGCGCATCGGGTTCATCTTTCAGAGCCATAATTTGCTGGGGTTTTTGACCGCCAGGGAGAATGTGGCGATTTCGTTGGAATTGCGGCCGGATTTGAATGAGCAGGCGAGGCTGGCGCAAGCCGGGAGGATGCTGGCCGCCGTTGGGTTGGCGGATCGTGGTGGCGATCGCCCGGATCAATTATCGGGGGGACAGCGTCAGCGTGTCGCCGTGGCGAGGGCTCTGGTGGGCGATCCTGGACTGATCCTGGCGGACGAGCCCACCGCCGCGCTGGACCGGCAGGCGGGCGGCGAAGTGGTGCGCCTGCTGCGCGATCTGGCCAAAGGCCAGGGGGTCCCCATCCTGCTGGTAACCCACGACCCCCGGATTTTGGACGTGGCGGACCGCATCCTGACAATGGAGGATGGACGCATTGTAGATGGGTGAGAAATGGCGGTCCAGGGACCCGGTCCCTGGTGGGGTTTGGGGCAAAGCCCCAGTTGAACCCTCAGTACCCAGACGCTATTATGAATGCTCACCATCTCCCAAGGAATTCTCATGGCGCTAGACCCCGCCACCGTCCGGCGCATCGCCACGCTCGCCCGCATCCGCGTTTCCGAGCCGGAGGCGATTACGTTGATGGGCGAGCTCAACGCGATTTTCGGCTGGATCGAGCAGTTGAACGAGGTTGATGTGTCCAATGTCGAACCGTTGTCCGGCGCGGCGCATATGGCGATGACGATGCGCGAGGATGTGGTCAGCGATGGCGGCTATCCCGAGCGGATTTTGGCCAACGCGCCGGATCGCGCCGGTGATTTTTTCGCGGTTCCCAAGGTTGTCGAATGATGTTGACGGATCTGACGATAGTTGAGGCTCAGGCGGGTCTGCGCGCCGGGGCGTTTTCGGCGGAAGAGCTTGTTCTCGCGCATCTGCATGCGATCGAGGCGTTGAACCCCAGGTTGAACGCGTATTTGTCGGTGGCACATGCAAGCGCGGTGGCTCAGGCGAGAGCGGCGGATGTGGCTCTGGCGGCGGGGGACCGGCGGCCATTATTGGGCATTCCGCTGGCGATCAAGGATTTGTTCTGCACCGAGGGCGTGCGCACCACGGCGGGAAGCAAGATGCTGCTGCCGTTCATTCCACCTTACGAATCGACGGTCACGGCGCGGTTGTTACGGGATGGGGCGATTTTCCTGGGTAAGACGAACATGGACGAGTTCGCGATGGGCTCGTCGAACATGACCTCGCATTTCGGGCCGGTCGAGAATCCGTGGAAGCGCCGGCAGGACGAGAATGCGGTTTTGGTGCCCGGCGGGTCCTCGGGCGGGTCGGCGGCGGCGGTGGCGGCCAGGCTGGCGATGGGGGCGACGGGGACGGATACGGGCGGGTCGATCCGGCAGCCGGCGTCGTTTTGCGGCCTGGTGGGGGTGAAGCCGACCTATGGGCGGTGCTCGCGTTGGGGCGTGGTGGCGTTCGCCTCGTCGCTGGATCATCCGGGTCCGTTCGCCCGGACGGTGCGGGATGCGGCGATTTTGCTGGCGTCGATGTCGGGGCATGATCCCAGGGATTCCACCAGCGCGGATGTCGCGGTGCCGGATTTCGAGGCGGCGTGTCAGCTTCCGGTGAAGGGGCTGCGGATTGGCGTGCCGAAGGAATATCGGTCCGCGGGGATGCCGCGGGAGATTGAAACGCTGTGGCAACAGGGGATCGCCTGGTTGCGGGCGGAGGGGGCGGAGATCGTCGATGTGTCGTTGCCGCACACGAAATATGGGCTTGGCACGTATTATATCGTCGCGCCCGCCGAGGCGTCGTCTAATCTCGCGCGTTATGACGGGGTGCGGTTCGGGCAGCGCGTGGCGGGCGAGGATTTGACGTCGTTGTATGAGAACACGCGCGCCGATGGATTTGGGCCGGAGGTGCGCCGTAGGATCATGATCGGGACGTATGTGCTCTCGGCCGGATATTATGACGCGTATTATTTGCGGGCGCAGAAGGTGCGGGCGTTGATTTTGAAAGATTTCACCGATGTATTTCAGACGGTCGACGCGCTGCTGACACCGACGGCGCCCTCGGCGGCGTTCGCTCAGGGTGAGAAAATGGATGACCCGGTCAAGATGTATTTGAACGATGTGTTTACCGTGCCGGCGAATTTGGCGGGGGTGCCCGCGGCCTCGGTGCCCGCGGGCCTGGACGCCAATGGGTTGCCGTTGGGCCTGCAGGTGATCACGCGTTCTTTCGATGAGGCGACGATGTTCGCGGTCGCGGCGGCGTTGGAGCGGGCGGCGGGATTTTCGGCGTTGCCGGCGTTGCGGGCGGGGGGCTGAGCCATGGGATATCAGTTGGAGGGCCGCACCGGGATTTGGGAGGTCGTGGTCGGGCTTGAGGTTCATGCTCAGGTTATTTCGAAGTCCAAATTGTTTTCAGGGGCGCCGGCCGCGTTTGGGGCAGAGCCCAATTCGCAGGTGAGTTTCGTCGACGCGGCCTTTCCGGGCATGTTGCCAGTGATCAATCGCGTTTGCGTGGAACAGGCGGTGAGGACCGGTTTGGGGTTGAATGCGGTCATTCATGAGGTCAGCCGGTTCGATCGAAAGAATTATTTTTACGCCGATTTGCCCGCCGGATATCAGATCAGCCAGTTCGCGCATCCGATCGTTGGCACCGGGGAAATCGAGATCGAGCTGGCGGATGGCTCGGTTAAGACGATCGGCATCACGCGGCTGCATCTGGAGCAGGACGCGGGGAAGTCGTTGCATGATCAGCATCCCACGAAAACCTATATCGACCTCAATCGGGCGGGTGTGGCGCTGATGGAGATTGTTTCGGAGCCGGATATACGCTCGCCCGAGGAGGCCGGGGCGTATGTGCGGAAGTTGCGGTCGATTCTGCGGTATTTGGGCACCTGCGATGGGAACATGGAGGAGGGGTCACTGCGCGCCGATGTGAATGTCTCGGTGCGCCGCGCGGGGGAGACGTACCGGACGCGGTGCGAGGTGAAGAACGTCAACTCCATCCGGTTCGTGATGCAGGCGGTGGAAGCGGAGGCGTTGCGGCAGATCGAGGTCTGGGAACGTGGCGAGGAGGTCCGGCAGGAGACAAGGCTGTTCGATCCGAACCGGGGGGTGACGCGGGCGATGCGGTCGAAAGAGGACGCGCATGATTACCGGTATTTTCCGGATCCGGATTTGCTGCCGTTGGTGTTGGATCGGGATTGGATCGCGGGATTGAAGGCGGGATTGCCGGAATTGCCGGATGCGAAGAAGGCTCGATTTATCGGCGATTATGGGTTGTCGGCTTATGACGCGGCTGTTTTGGTTTCGGAACAAACGACGGCGCGGTTTTTTGAGGACGTGGCGAAGGGGCGGGATGCGAAGATCGCGGCGAACTGGGTTACCGGGGATTTCTTCGCGGCGATGAACCGGATGGGGCGGACGATCGAGGATCCTCCCGTGAGCGCCGCGGCTCTGGGTCAATTGCTGGATCTGATCGCGGATAAAACGATCAACGGCAAGATCGCCAAGGATGTGTTCGAGGCGATGGTGGAGACGGGCGCCGATCCCGAAACGATCGTGGCTGAGAAAGGTTTGCGCCAGGTGACGGATACTGGCGCGATCGACGCGGAGGTCGAGAAGATCATCGCCGCGAATCCCGATAAGGTCGCGGAATTTCGATCCGGCAAGGATAAATTATTCGGGTTTTTCGTGGGCCAGGTGATGAAGGCGATGGCGGGCAAGGCGAACCCCGCGCTGGTGAACGAGACGTTGAAACGCTATCTTGCCTGACGGGCTCAGCCTGTTGGGGAGATAAAATCATGGGATCGTTCACGATTTCGCCGTTGACTCCGCGAAATGGCGCCGAGGTCACGGGCATCGATTTCACCCTGCTGGTCGATGAGGGGGTAAAACGGGCGTTGAACGACGCGTTCGCGGAATACCATGTGCTGGTGATGCGCGATCAAAATTTCACTCCAATGGATTTTAAGCGCGCGGCGTTGGTGTTCGGTGAGCTGCAACAGCATGACAAACGCGAGCATCATGTTCCGGGACATCCCGATGTATATTATGTCAGCAACGATGTGATTAAGAACGGCAAGCGGATCATTCCGGGGGAGACGTTTCATACCGATCATTCGAACCATCCAGCACCGCCGAAGGCGACGATGCTGTATACGGTGTCGTTGCCGAGTACTGGCGGGGACACGCAGTATGTCGATATGCACGCGGCGTATGACGATCTGAGTGAGGCGATGAAGGCGCGCATTCGTCCGTTGCGGGCCCGGCATGTGTATCAGAGCAAATACAGTCCGCGGGAATTGTTTGGACTGAACGATGACAGCACGAAACAGATGCCACCGCCGGGGGTGCATCCGCTGGCGCGGCTTCATCCGGATAACGGGCGGCTCGCGCTGTATTTAAATCCGGTGCGGATGGAATCGATCGAGGGGATGGGGGATAACGAGGCTCAGGCGTTGATTGGCGAGTTGATGGATCATGCCACGCAAAAGAAATACGAGTATCGGCATCGGTGGCGTCAGGGCGATTGGGTGATCTGGGATAATCGGTCGGTGATGCATCAGGCGAACGCGGATTATGATATGGCGGAACGGCGGTATTTGTTCCGGTTGATGGTGAAGGGGACGGTGCCGGAGGCGGGGTGAGCGGTGGGACTTTGCCCCATGCCCCACCAGGAGGGCGCTGCCCTCCTGAACCTCCCGCCAGAGACAGGGTCCCTGGACCGCCATTTTTGGGGGTCTCGAATGGATGGGGGCCTACTCGGACGTACTGACGTCCTCGATGGCCCCCCATCCATTCGAGAACCCAAACGGTATGGTTCCAAGGGCCAGTGCCCTTGGCGGAGGTTGAGGAGGCCCAAGGGGAGACTGGGCCTCCTCGCGGGGTTCGGGGCGGCGCCCCAATCTCCTGGGTTGACCGAATCTTAACCATTAGGCTCGTAGTGTCTTTATCCGCCCGAGGACCAGCGCCGTGCCCGACTCACTCCCGACAGACCGCCGGTAAATGGCCCAAGCCGGGTTGATCGATGACGCGATCGCGGGGACGGACGAACCACGCGAGGTGCTGCGCCGCGTTTTTGGCTTCCCCGGGTTTCGCGGACAGCAGGAAGCCGCCATCGACCACGTCATGAGCGGCGGCGATGCGTTGGTGTTGATGCCCACCGGCGGCGGTAAAAGCGTGTGCTACCAGGTGCCCGCGCTTTGCAGGCCGGGCACGGCGATCATTGTCTCGCCGCTGATCGCGCTGATGGACGATCAGGTCGCGGCCATGCGCCAGTTGGGCGTCGCGGCGGGGGCGCTGCACTCCGAATTGCCGCCGGACACCGCCCGTCAGACCTGGCGCGATCTGGTCGAGGGCCGTCTGGATTTATTATACGTCTCGCCCGAGCGGCTGCTGAGCAATGGGCTGATCGAGACATTGTCGCGTCTGGAACTGGCGCTGTTCGCGATCGATGAGGCGCATTGCGTGTCCCAATGGGGCCACGAGTTCCGGCCGGAGTTCCGCGAACTGGCGCAACTCGGGGAGATGTTTCCCGGCGTTCCGCGCATCGCGCTGACGGCGACGGCGGATGAGAATACGCGCAAGGATATTCTGGCCGCGCTGCGGCTGACCGAGGCGAAGGTCTTCGTCTCCAGCTTTCATCGGCCGAATTTGCATTTGGCGGCGGAGCCGAAAGTGGGCGAGACCGCGCAATTGCTCGAATTTCTGGGCCGCCATAAGGGGGCCTGCGGCATTGTTTATTGCGGCAGCCGGGCGAAGACCGAGCGGGTGGCGGCGAAGCTGGCCGAGAAAGGGTTTCCCGCCGTGCCGTTTCACGCGGGTCTTGACCCCACGAATAAACGCGCGGCGGCGGAGCGGTTCCGGTCGGGCGAGCCTCTGGTGGTCGTCGCGACGATCGCGTTCGGGATGGGGATCGACCGGCCGGATGTGCGCTTCGTCGTGCATCTGGACATGCCCGATAGCCCCGAGGCGTATTACCAGCAGATCGGCCGCGCCGGACGCGATGGCGATCCCGCCGACACGCTGCTGCTGTATGACGGGCAGGATGTGGCGCGGGCACGGCACTGGCTGGCGCAGTCCTCCGCCCCGGCGGCGCAGCAACGGGTGATGCGGTTGCGGCTGGAGGATATGGTCTCCCAGACCGAGGCCGTGGGCTGCCGCACCCAGGGGCTGCTGGCCTGTTTCGGCGAGGCCATGGCGGGCGGGTGCGGCCATTGCGACAATTGCGACGATCCGCCGCAAACCGAGGACGCGACGACGGATGCGCGTAAATTGCTGTCGGCGGTGTATCGCACCGATCAGATTTTCGGCGCCGTGCATACGATCGCCGTGCTGCGCGGCGAGACGACGGATGCGATCAAGCGTCACGGGCATGACAAGCTGTCGGTGTTCGGGATCGGCGCCGATCACGCCGCACCCTATTGGCGCGGAATGGTGCGGCGGTTGATCGCGTTGGGCGCGCTGGATGTCGATACGCAGGGTCATGGCGGGCTGTTTTTGGTCGATGAGAAAGCGCGCCCGATTCTGCGCGGTGAAACCCCGGTGCTGCTGCGCCGGGAACACGCGAAGAAGGCGGTGGCGCGGCGCGATAGCGGTCCGCTCGCGGTGGCGGGGGAATTCAGTCAGGCGCTGTTTGAGACTCTTCGCGCCTGGCGGTCGGGCGAGGCCAAAACCCAGTCGGTGCCGCCTTATGTGATTTTTCATGACACGACCTTGCGGGAGATCGCGGCGGCGCGGCCGGAAACGCTGGAGCAACTGGGGTCGGTGAAGGGCGTTGGGACATCGAAACTGGAGCGTTATGGTAAGGCGGTGTTGCGGTTGTTGGGGTTTTAGAACGGTTTCGTCGTGCGTCGCGCCGCCGCCGATCTTGACCGGGCCCGCGATCCAGGCAGCATGACGGCGGACTGGAGAAACACGAATGGAAACGGCCCGCCTGCCCAAACCGGCGCTGATCCTGGCTGGTGCCGCGATCATGATGAGCCTTGGGATGGGCATGCGCCAAAGTCTCGGGTTGTTTCTGCCTCCGGTAACGCAGGATCTGGCGTTGAAAGCCGCCGATTTCACCTTCGCCGTGGCGGTGCAGAACATCGCCTGGGGGCTGGCGCAGGCGCCCGTGGGGGCGATCGCCGATAGGATTGGGTTGCGGCCGGTGATGCTGACCGGTGGGGCGATCTATCTGGCGGGCATGATCGTGATGATGCTGGCGAGCGGGGCGGGTGGTTTGGCGCTATCGGGGGCGCTGGTGGGGATGGCGCTGGCCTGCACGGCCTCGTCTTTGGCGATGACGGCGTCGGCGCGGGCGGTTTCCCCCGAGCGGCGCAGCGCGGTCCTGGGGTTGGTCGGGGCCTGTTCGTCCGTCGGGACGCTGGTGATCGCGCCGTCATTGCAATATTTGCTGGCGCGCAATGATTGGCATGCCGGCGTTGCGTTGTTCCTGGTGCTGGCGGCGGCGATGCTGCCGGCCGCGTTTTTCGCGGGATCGGTCGATCGGATGCCACGTCCGGTGGAACAGCGGGCGACGATGCGCGAGGTCGTGGGTCAGGCATTTCGCGACCGGCGCTATTTGGTGATGACCGGGGCGTATTTCGTTTGCGGGTTGCAACTGATTTTTCTGACCACGCATTTGCCCAATTATCTCGCGATGTGCGGTCAGGATCCGATGCTGAGCGCCACGGCGCTCGCGACCATCGGCGGGGTGAATATATTTGGATCCTGGTTCGCCGGCTGGTTGGGCGGGCGGTTTCCGAAATATTTGCTTCTGGGCGTTCTCTATCTGTCGCGGTCGGCGGTTTTGGCGATGTTTTTCGTGACCCCGCCGACTCCCACCAGCACTTTGGTGTTCGCGGCCGCGATGGGGATGCTGTGGTTGGGCGTCATTCCGCTGGTGTCCGGCTATGTCGCCGAATTGTTTGGCACGCGTTACATGGCCACCATATTGGGTATTTCGTTCGTGGTGCATCAAATGGGCTCGGTCATCGGCGCCTGGGGTGGCGGGCTGATCTTCGACGCGTTCGGATCCTATGATCTGGCGTGGCGGATCGGAGTCGTGATCGGGGTGATCGCGGGCCTGACGCAAATCCTCGCGGGCGGGCCGGCGCGGCCGCGCGCGGTATTGGTCAGGCCTTGATCCAGGATTCCGAAAACGCCAGCATGGCCGTGGTGATTTTGCGGCCCGCGACCTCGCGCGGGATCGGCGTGCCGGGCAGGCGTTTCCCATTCACCTGAATGGACGCGTCCAGACAGCCCACGAAGACCGAGGGCATGTGGTGGCGTCCGGTGGCGGATACCAGCGGCGGATTGATGAAGAAGAAGGGCACGCCGAGGCCCGACCAGGTCAGGGCGACCGTGGTGTCGCCGGCCTTGACCGTTTCGGTGTAGATATTCGTTGGGTCGCCGGAACTGACGACGCTGTCGAGCTTGCGATACGGCAGCGTTTCAAGCGCGGGCAGGCCGCGGAAGGCGGTGAAATGCGAGGCGAAGTCGCTGATCAGCCAGCGCGCCAGGGGCTCATTATCGGTCAGGCAGAAATTAACATTGCGGATCTCGGCGGAGGGCGATTGGATCAGCAGCATCGCGTGGCCTCGGCCGTGCGGGGATAAAACGACGCGGAAGAAACTGGCGAGCGCGGTGAACTCGCCCGCCGGGTTGGTCTTGAGGTAGATGCCGGGGTTTTCGCCGGACCATTCGACGGTGCCAGGGATGGTGATGGCGTCAGCCATGAGCGGTGCCTCGGTTGTTGATAAGCGCGACGGGATGCTGGTCTGGGCTGTCGTGGACGTCAATTGTGGGGGGTTATCCGGGGCGCTGCCCCAGACCCCGTCAGCAGGCGCTGCCTCCTGAACCTCCGCCAAGGGCGGTAGCCCTTGGATCCCATGGGTTTGCTTCCGTAATGAAGGAGGGCCATCCATCACGTATCAACGTCCGTGATGGCCCTCCTTCATTACGGGAACAAATGGATAGATCCCAAAGGGCCTCGCCCCATACGCGCTAAAATAAAGCCCTCCTCCCGTAAAGCACCTGCGGTTTTCGCCGCCTTTTCGTGTTCGCCAGTGATTTGTGGATGCTGCCTGACAGCGCCAGCATGGCCTGGATCGTGATCGGCCC
>JAYVXQ010000525.1:0-3086 GCA_043785025.1 Acetobacteraceae bacterium | reverse complement strand
CGCCGAAATACCGGTCTGGCCAGTGTGGCATGACCGCGCCCATCACACCGAAATTGGGATATTTCGCCTCCAGCCCGCCCAACCAGGCGCGAAATTCGCCGGCGACATGCGGCGCCACCGCGCGCGCCGTGGCGGTATTCATCGGCATCGCGACGAACGTCACCGCGATCCCCTGGCTCGCGAAATATCTCAGTGTCTGCTCGAAATACCAGGCGTTGACCGGCAGCGGCTGGAAACGTTGAATTTTGGCATCGACCGCGACCTCAGTCGATCCCGCCGCCGTGCCGAAATAATATTGCCCGCGCGATGCGAGGCTTGCCGCGAACACGTCCAGATTACCCGCCCATCGCCGGAACAGTCCGCCTTTCACCAGGCTCGCGAAATAGAGCGAGGGAAATTTCATGCCGTATAAAACATCGCGTGCCAACGCGGGCAGGTCCGACCCGCGATTGACCCGATAGATCGTCCAATCATCGAGTTCCCGCGACAAAGCGCGCAAGAACGCGACATCGCCCGCCGTGACAAACCCGAACAACACGCTACGGTCCCAGAATAAATCCCGATGCATGAAATGACCGGCGTCGATCGACACGATGACCTGCCGTGGCGGATCAGCGCAGTGAGCGAGGCGTCGGACAATGGACCACATTTCCACCGCCTCTCCACCGCCGATCGCCAAATTCGTGGTTTTCAGCGGAAAAAATCCAGGGATCATGCCGACAGCGGCGCGGGAGTCGCCCAATACGAGGATGTCGCCAAGATCGCAGGCGTTTAACAAGGACTGCTTGACCCGCCATGAGGGGTATTCGCGATCGAGAAACGCCAGCGGCATGGACACCACCCACAGCCATACCAGCGCGAAGGCGGTGACGAACGATAGCACCGCGATCGGGATAAACCGGCGCTCAGAACTGGAAGTAAAGAAACTCACCGGTCCCCCCCAGCGATAAAATCCCGACCGTGGCGGCGATGCCGTAGCCGATGGCCCATTGGGGAGAGAATGTCATGACCCGCTCGCTCGTGATGGTTTGCGTGGTGGGCGCGCACCAGACGATCAGGAATTCCCCGGCCAGCCAGGCGGCGTCGCGCAAAGCACGGGGATCGATTGCCGTTTCGATGCCATGCCGCCCGATCATGCCGCCCAACAGGGTCCCCGCGACGTCCAGGGAGGGTGCCCGGAAAATCACGGCGGCGCTTAAAACACAGATATAGGTGATCGCCACCGACACCACCGCGGGCAGCCGCGGCGGCGCCCATAGCCGCCAGGCGTGGTTCACGATCAGAAAGCCGCCATGCAGCAGGCCGAACACGACAAAGGTCCAGGCGGCGCCATGCCAGATCCCCGCCGCCAGCATCGTCAGCGACACCGGCAGCGCCACCAGGACCGCGAACCCGCCAGGGCTTCTCGCGCCCCGCCGATCCCCGCGCGCGTGACGGCGGCGCATGAGCATCAGGCTCAATGGCGCGTGGATGGTATTGGTCAGAAACCGCGTCAGGCTCATATGCCATCGTTGCCAGTAATCAATGACATTGCGCGCGGTGTACGGCGCGTTGAAGTTCCACGGAAAATTCACCCCGAACATGCGCGCCAATCCCACGGCCATGTCGGAATAGCCGGAGAAATCGAAATAGAGTTGCAACGACCACGCCAGCGCCGAGCGCCAGGAGGCGAACAGCGTCAACGCCGCGCCATCGCTGAAACCGGGGGCGACCATCGACGCGATGGGATCCGCCAGCAACGTCTTCTTCATCAATCCGATCAGAAAAATGCCAAGGCCGATGATCACATTGGAGGCGATCAACGGCGGCGGCGGAAACGATGCCTCGACCTCCCGCCCATTCAAAATCGGCCCCGAGGTCAAATGCGGGAAAAACGTCGTGAAGGTCAGGTAATGCAGCAATCCGCGCGGCCGTGACAGGGACGCGCCGCAATCCAGCAAATAACCGATCTGGGTGAAGGTGAAGAAACTGATCCCCAGAGGCAGATCCTGATCCGGAAAATCCACGCCGAACGCGCGCAGTGTCACGGCCAGATATTTATACCACGCCAACGCCGCCAGATTGAGCACGACGCCGGACGCGACGATCGCTGTCCTGACCGGCCCATCATAGCGAACGATCGCGCTGGCGATCACGAAATTGCCCAGTACGGAACACAGCAGAACCGGCAGGAAAGCCGCGTGCGCCCAACCGTAGAATGTCAACGAGGCCAGTATCAGCCAGATCGATCCCGCCGCCGCGCCGATCCGCCGCGCCAATGCGAAACCCATGAGCGTCGCGGGTAAATACGCGCCCATGAACAGAAACGAATTGAACAGCATGTTAAAATAATCGCCCGATCATCAACCGTGTCCCTCGACGACGCGGGTGATGTTACAGGAGCATCGGTTGATGAACCGTTAACGGACCTAGATGTCGTCGCGGTCTCGTTTATTTCCGGTTTTTCTCGACCGTGCGCAGACGTTCCACCCCCGACTGCAGAAACACCGCGTAGTCGTAGACGGTCTCGTCCTCCTGATTCCAGCAGACATAGCCGCGGCAATCGTTCGGGCGCGCCTCATATACGCCGCACATGCGATTTTCGTTTAAAAACTGGCAGGTCCGGAAGCCCTCTTTGATGCGCTTTTCACCGTCGTCCATCACCTCGACGATGTGCCGCTTTTCGAATTCCACCAGGGTTAAATTCAGGTGCTTCGCGAGGCGGCGGGAGTCGCTCCGGCTGACCCGGACATAGCCCGCCATGCGGCAGCACAGGCTCGGGCATTTCAGGCAGTCCAGGCGCGCATGCGAAACCATTTTAACCGCCAACAAAAAACCGGGTGAATTTCAATGGTCTGTTCGAACACGTCTGGCGGGTGAGTATCTTTGGGGTGATCTTATCCGAAGGAATCAGGCGTAGGAAGCGGAGGTGGATTCAGGGCGCTGCCCGGAGACCCGCTCGGTGGTGTCGCCCTCCATGGACCATTGGGACCCCCACCAAAGGGCATGGCCCCATACGCGCTAAAATAAAGCTTGACCCGGCTCGACTCGCCGCGATTCTGAGATCGGATGCAAAACACAGCACCCATCGATCCCGACCAGTTCGC
>JAYVXQ010000524.1:0-3097 GCA_043785025.1 Acetobacteraceae bacterium | reverse complement strand
CCTGACCTTCCTCACCGGCTGCGACATCAGCGACGCGGAAGCGGTGCAGACGGCTCTCGCCCGTGTTTCCACCTGGAACGATCGCGTGCAAGGATGGTTATTCGACGGATCCCGCCTCGCCCCCACCTTCACCGCCGCCCAAGCCGTGCGCGACTTCCGCTTCAACGCCTATTACCCGCCGGAAAAATCTCCAATGTTGGACCATGCCAACTACCGCCTGTCCCTGGCCGGCCGCATCGAGACCAAGACGCCCTGGACCGTGGCGCAACTGCACGCCCAACCCACGCTAACTCAGATCACCCGCCACGTCTGCGTCGAGGGCTGGAGTATGATCGGCCAATGGACCGGCACGCCGTTGCGGTCGTTTCTGGAACGCATCGGCGCCGACCTCACCGCCCGCTATGTCGGGTTCGAATGCGCCGATGGCTATTATGAGGGAATCGACATGGCGACCGCCCTTCACCCGCAAACCATGATGGCGTTCCAACTCGCTGGTGAACCATTGCCGGCCCGGTTCGGCTACCCGCTCAAAATCCGCATTCCCACCAAGCTCGGCTTCAAAAACCCGAAATTCGTGACGACTTTGTATGTCACCAATCAGCGGCCGCGCGGCTTCTGGACCGACCGCGGCTATAACTGGTTCAGCGGGATCTGAACGATGCAGCGCGAGCCGTTCACCACATGCGCCATCGCCGTGATGGCCAAAGCCCCAATTCCCGGCCGCTCCAAAACCCGTCTGTGCCCGCCACTGAGCGCCGAGCAGGCCGCGGCCCTCAGCGCGGGCTTCCATCGGGATATGTTCGCCAACATCGCCGCGGCCGCGCGTCTCGCGCCCATTATTGGTTACGCCGCTTACGCGCCGGCCGGCACCGAGCCCGCGATCGCCAGCCTGATGCCCCCGGATTTTGGCGTGATCCTGGCTGACGGCTCGGTTGAAACGCCAGCCGACGTCACCGGCTTCGGCCGCAGCCTGCTGCACGCCATCCGCGGCCTGTTCGCGCGCGGCCACCCGGCCGCCTGCCTGTTGAATTCCGACAGTCCCACCTTGCCCACCGCGTATCTGGCCAAGGCGGCCGAGGTCCTGCTCGAGTCCGGCGATCACATCGTCCTCGGACCCGCCGAAGATGGCGGCTATTACCTGATCGGCATGCGCGCCATGCACGCAAGCCTGTTCGCCGATATCCCCTGGAGTTCCGCCACCGTCGCCACCGCCACCCGCCAACGCGCGGCGTCATTGGGCCTCGCGGTCAAGGAACTCCCGGTCTGGTATGATGTCGATGACGCCGCGTCGTTGCGCCGCCTCCGCGCCGAGATCGAAGCGGGTGGGGGGGGTGGAGCGAACATCTTCCCGGCCGACGCGACACGGGCCGCCTTGCGCCACTGCGGCGCATCAGACCCGCCCGCCCATCGCGTCCTGAATCCGATCGCGGAATGAACCCGGTCCAAACCCAGCGTGCCGCGTTCATCCGCCTGACCACTCTTGGTGTCGCACTATTGGCGCTGACCGCCGCGGGTCTTGCCCTCCATATCCCCGGTTTGGGTGTCGTCGGCACTGACGCTCGCCTCGCGTTCTTCGTCGGGGTGCTGGCGGTCGCCGTCCTGGTCTGGTTCGCCGCGGTCGCCACCGCGCGGCATACCGAGCCCAGGCGCGCGTTATGGTTGATCCTCGGCATCGCCGTGGCATGCCGCATCGGCCCCTTCCTCGACACGCCTTTCCTGTCCAGCGACATCTACCGCTACGCCTGGGATGGCCGGGTGCAGGCCGCCGGCATCAACCCCTATTTATACGTCCCCGCCGACCCGATCCTCGCCCCGTTGCGCGACGCCGCCATCTACCCAAACATCAACCGCGCCGACATCGCCCCGACGATTTACCCGCCCGCCGCGCAAATGATCTTCGCCGCCATCGGTCTGAGCGGCCTCGGCATCCCCGCCGTCAAAGCCGCGATGCTGCTGAGCGAGGCTCTGACGCTTGCCGCCGCGGGTATTGTTCTTCGCCGCGTCGGCCGCCCTTTGACCAACCTCGTCATCTGGGCCTGGAACCCCCTGATCATTTGGGCTTTCGCCGGCAACGGTCACATCGACGCCGCCGCCGCCGCGTTCCTGGCCCTCACGTTGGCCCTGGCGCCCACCGGACGCTGGTTCGCCGCCGGAATTGCGTTCGCCGCCGCCGCGCTAACCAAGTTCCTGCCCCTCGCCGCCGCCCCCGCGATCTGGCCTCAGGGAGGCCCCCGCGCCGCCGCCGTCACCCTGGCCATGATCGTCGCGCTCTACGCCTGCTACGCTGGCGCGGGCACCGGCGTTTTCGGCTATCTGCCCGGCTATGGCGGCGAGGAGGGTTTGCTGGACGGCTCCGGCTTCTGGCTGCTGAGCGGCCTCGCGCTGATCGCGCCATTACCGAAAGTCGCCGGCACGATTTACATCGCCGCCGCGGTAATCTTTCTGGGCTTCCTCGCCGCCTGGATCGCCTTCATCCGCAAGCCCATGACCAACCTCCAGATCTGGCGCGACGCCGGCATCCTGATGGCCGCCGTCACCGTCGCCATCAGCCCGCATTACCCGTGGTACTTCGCATGGCTGGCGCTGCCCGCCATGGTCGTCCCCTCCCGCGCCCTCATCTGGCTGGCCGCCGCGCCGGTCATTCTCTATATCGATCCATTCAACGAACGTTTCGTCTGGCCCGCCATCGTCTACGTCCCCGCCGCCGCCCTCGCCATCATCGACCGCCGCCGCCCACTGATCGCGCCGCGCCCCTTCGCCCTCGCAGCCCCCGGAGAAGCCGCATGACCGCACCCGCCCTCAAGGACCCGCGCCGCTACTTCGAGGACATCGGCCCCGACCGCGCCAGCACCGCCGATCGACCCCCGGTCTGCCTGTATCTGGAGGTCACCAACCGATGCAACCTGTTATGCGAAACCTGTCCCCGCACGTTCGAGGAACTTGAACCCCCCGCCGATATGAGCTGGTCTCTGTTCACCAAAATCGTCGATCAGGTCCCCGATGTCGCCCGCGTCGTCCTGCACGGTGTCGGCGAGCCGATGCTCGTCAAGAACCTCCCGAAAATGATCCGTTATCTAAAGGACCGCGGCACCTACGT
>JAYVXQ010000523.1:0-3113 GCA_043785025.1 Acetobacteraceae bacterium | reverse complement strand
ATGGTTCCGTCGGGGTTCACGGCTTTCACATGGCCCTCGATCATGTTCGCGGAGCCCACGAAATCCGCGACGAAGCGGCTGACGGGACGGTTATAAATATCCTCGGGCGAGCCGATTTGCTCGATCTTGCCGCCGTTCATGACGATGACGCGGTCGGAGATCGCGAGCGCTTCCTCCTGATCATGGGTGACATAAAGCGAGGTGATATCCAGCCGGCGTTGCAGTTCGCGCAGTTCGACGCGCATTTCGGCGCGTAGGCGCGCATCGAGGTTGGACAAGGGTTCGTCGAACAGCACGACATTTGGTGAGAAGGCGATGGCGCGGGCCACCGCGACGCGTTGCTGCTGGCCGCCGGACAAATTGGAGGAGGGCCGATCCGCGTAGGCGCCCATCTGCACCATATCGAGCACGCGGGCGACGTTCTTTGAAATGTCGGCGGATGAGGCTTTGCGCACGCGCAACCCATAAGCGACGTTTTCGAACACCGTCATGTGCGGCCAGATCGCGTAGGACTGGAACACCATCGAAACGCCCCGGTTTTCCGCCGGGACGTTGCCGCCGCGGCCAGTGCGCCAGACCGTTTCGCCGTTCAACTGAATGCGGCCGCTGTAGGGGTTTTCCAGACCCGCGATGGCGCGCAACGTGGTGGTTTTGCCGCAGCCGGAGGGGCCTAACAACGTCACCAACTCGCCGGGCGCGATGGCGAAACTCACGCCGTCGACCGCGGTCGTGTTATCGTAACGAACCACGAGGTCCGATACATCGATCCGTGGCTTGGCCATTAGACTGGTTTCCCCGTCACCGAGCGCGCGACCCGGAACATGATGGCCACGGCGACGAAGACCATGACGGTTTGCAGCAGCGCCATGGCCGCCGATAACTCGGAACTGGCGCTGAGCCAGGAATTGACGATGGCGGGGGCGATGACCTTGGAATGCGGTCCCATCAAAAACACGGAGACGCCGAGTTCTCGGACCGAGGCGATGAAGATCAGCAGCCACGCCGCCACCAGGCCGGGGCGCATCAGCGGCAGGGTGATGGTGCGCATTTGATAGGTCCAGGATGCGCCGCAAACGCGGGCGCATTCCTCCAGGCTTTTATCCACCTGCAAAACGACTCCGGCCAGGGTGCGCAGGCCCAAAGGCAGAAACACGGTGAAATAGGCGATGCCCAGAAGCCACAGCGTGCCATAGAGCGGGATGGGAATATTGATCCAGGCCCATAACAATCCCAGGCCGAACACGAGGCGTGGCACGGCCTGGGGCACCATCACGACATATTCCATCAGCAGGCGTCCGGGCATGGTCGAGCGGTAAATGATCCAGGCGAGCACGCCGATCACCGGCACGCCCAATGTGGAGACGGACACGCCGAGGATCATGCTGTTGACGAAGGCGGGACCGATGGAGCCCATGCCGAACGCCGCCTCAAAATTATCCAGGGTGAATTGCATTTGCGGAATGATCACGGTGGCGAAGCGCTGGAACGAGGTCAGGGTCAGGGCGGCCAAGGGCAGGATGACGGCGACGGCGATATAGCCCCAGGCGATGCCCATGAGCGGATAGCGCATGCCGCCGACATCGACGGGACGCGGGCGAAACCCCTTGCCGGTGATGGTGGCGTAACCGCCGCCGCGCGTGATGACCCGGGCAATGCCCAATGTCACCAGCATCGCGGCGAATAGTGACAAGCCCATCGCCGCCGCGTGGCCGTAATCGGGCGGGTAGGACAACGCCGATTCCCAGATCGCGGTCGTTACGACATAAAACCGTCCGGGTATGCCCAGTACGAAGGCGGCGGCGAAGGAGCCAAGCATTTCGGCGAAGACGAAGATCGTGGCACTCAATACGCCCGGTGCGACCAACGGCAACGTGATTTTCATCGCCGTGCGAAACTTGCCCGCGCCCATCACGCGGGAACTTTCCTCCAGCGAGGGATCCATCGATTTCATGGCGGCGGAGATGATGACGAACGCGACGGTGCCCTCGAACAGCGCCATAACCCAGGCGATGCCTTGCGGCGAATAGATGTTGAAGAAATCGCTGGTGAACCCGGCGGAGCGCCAAAGTTGATTGCCCAATCCGGTCTTCGGGCCCAACAGGACACCCCAGGCCAAAGCGCCGATCAGCGGGGTCATGTAGTATGGCAACTCCATCAGCCGTTCCAGTCGTTCGCGGCCCGGAATGGCCGTGCGCGTCAGGATCCAGGCCTGGATAAAGCCGAACACCACCGCCAGCACGGTCGCGATCGAGGCGACCAGCAGGGTGTTGCCAAGCACGCGCGGTTCCTCGAACAAGCGCAGGTAATTGCCGGTTCCCCATGCCTCGGGCGGGAAGAGTTGGGGATCGCCGACGTTGAGCGACGATGTGATCAGGAACGCGAGCGGGTAGAGCACCAGCGCGCCGATCACCAGCAGCAGGATCGGAACGATCCAGGCGCGAAAGTCGAGACGGTTCATCCGCGGCGCAGAACGCAGACGCGATGATTTTCGCTGTCGCCGACATAGACCGCGCCGTCCGGGCCGACCACGGCGCCGTGGGGGCGGGCGAGGCCGGAGGCGATGGTGCGCACGCGCCACGTCGCCGCCTCGATCAACCGGATCGCGTGATTTTCGGTATCGACGACGTAGATGTCGCCATCGGGCGTGGCCGCCATCTCCTTGGGCGCGTTGAACACGGCGAGGCGCGCGTCGCCGCCGTCCCCCGCGTAGCCGCGCGCGCCGGTGCCCGCGATCGTTTCGATGATGCCGTCGCGCACGACGCGGATGCAACTGCCCTGCCGTTCCATGATGAAAAGCGCTCCATCCGGGGCGAGGGCGACGGCGCGGGCGCCGAACACGCCGGCCTCGCGGGCCGGTCCGCCGTCGCCGTCATGCCGCGCCTCGCCATTGCCCGCGAAGGTGTCGATCAGGCCGGTCGCGAGATCGACGACGCGGACGCGATGACCGGCGACGTCGGCGATATAGAGCACGCTGTCATCGGCGCTCAGGGCCAGGCCATTCGGCTCCATCAGGCCCGCCGTGGCCGCCGGTCCGCCGTCGGTCCCCTCGCCATCACCGGCGAGGGTCGAGATCGTGCCATCGGCGGTCACGCGGCGCACGCGGCGATTGAGCC
>JAYVXQ010000522.1:0-10100 GCA_043785025.1 Acetobacteraceae bacterium | reverse complement strand
TACTTCAAAATCCCCGCCAGCACCGCCAGCATCAACAACGCCACGATGTTGGAAATCTTGATCATCGGATTGACCGCCGGACCCGCCGTATCTTTGTACGGATCCCCAACGGTATCGCCCGTCACAGCCGCTTTATGCGCTTCCGAGCCCTTACCGCCGTGGTTGCCTTCCTCGATATACTTCTTCGCGTTATCCCACGCGCCACCGCCCGAGGTCATCGAGATCGCGACGAACAATCCCGTCACGATCGTGCCCAGAAGCATCGCGCCCAAAGCGGCGAAAGCGGCGGCGCGGCCGGCGATGAGGTCGATCACGATCCACAACACGATCGGGGCCAGCACCGGCAGCAGCGACGGCACGATCATCTCCTTGATCGCCGCCTTGGTCAGCAGGTCGACCGCCTTGCCGTATTCCGGCTTGGCCGTGCCCTCCATGATCCCAGGGATTTCCCGGAACTGACGCCGGACCTCGACGACCACGGAGCCCGCCGCGCGGCCCACCGCCGTCATCCCCATCGCCCCGAACAAATAGGGCAGCATGCCCCCGATGAACAACCCGATCACGACGAACGGATTGGTCAGACCGAAATCGACTTTCAACGTCGGGAAGTAATGCGCCAGATCCTGCGTATAGGCCGCGAACAACACCAGCGAGGCGAGGCCCGCGGAGCCGATCGCATAGCCCTTGGTCACCGCTTTCGTCGTATTGCCAACGGCGTCCAGCGCATCAGTGGTCACCCGAACTTCCTTGGGCAGATCCGCCATCTCGGCGATGCCGCCCGCGTTGTCGGTCACCGGACCATAGGCATCCAGCGCCACGATCATACCGGCCAGCGACAGCATCGTCGTCGCCGCGACGGCGATCCCGAACAGGCCGGCGACCATGAACGTCGCGATGATGCCAATGCTGATCACGATCACCGGCAGCGCCGTCGATTCCATCGAAATCGCGAGGCCCTGGATCACGTTGGTGCCATGACCCGTGGTCGAGCTTTGCGCGATCGAGCGCACCGGACGATATTCGGTGGAGGTGTAATATTCCGTGATCCAAACAATCAAACCGGTCACGACCAGGCCGATCAGCGCGCAGACGAACAGCGCCATGCCGGTGACCGAACCGCCGCCGATAAGTTCCAACGGCGTGGTGAACCCAATCAAAAGCGCGATGACCAACGCGACGCCCACGACCGACAACAGTCCGGTGACGATCAGCCCCTTATACAGCGCCCACATGATCCCGTTATCCGGGCCGAGCTTCACGAAATACGTGCCCGCTATGGAGGTCAGGATGCAGATCGCGCCGATCCCCAATGGCAGCATCAGCAGCGCGTCACGCGTGGCACCGGTGAAGAAGATCGCCGCCAGCAGCATCGTCGCCACGATCGTCACGGCGTACGTTTCGAACAAATCCGCCGCCATCCCGGCGCAATCGCCGACGTTGTCGCCCACATTGTCGGCGATCACGGCGGGGTTACGGGGGTCGTCCTCGGGTATCCCGGCCTCGACCTTACCCACCAGGTCGGCGCCCACGTCCGCGCCCTTGGTGAAGATGCCGCCACCCAGGCGGGCGAAGATCGAAATCAACGAGCCACCAAAGCCCAGGGCCACCATCGCCTCGAGTACCGGGCGGATGTCGTCGCCTGGCTTCATGCCCGCGCGCAGAATGAAATAATACACCGCGACGCCCAACAGGCCCAAGCCGACGACCAGCATTCCGGTGATGGCGCCGGCCTTGAAGGCCACGTCCAGACCAGCGGCCAGACCGTTACGCGAGGCCTGCGCGGTGCGGCAATTGGCGCGCACCGAGACGTTCATTCCGATATAGCCGGCGGCGGCGGACAGCACCGCGCCGATCACGAAACCGATCGCCGTCAGCTTGCCCAACGCCAGAGCCAGAATGACCAGAATGACCACACCGACAATGGCGATCGCGGTATATTGACGGTTCAGATAGGCGCGGGCGCCTTCCTGGACCGCCGCCGCGATCTCCTGCATTCTGGCGTTACCTGGATCCTGCGCGAGCACTTGCCGGCTGGTGATCAGGCCGTAGATCAATGCCGCGATCCCGCAGACGATGATCAAATATTGGGCCGCTTGCATCCGAAGTGTTCCTCTTGTGAATAGTCATGGCCGCCTTGAGCACACGGATACCCGTCCGCCCCCGGCCATGGGTGGAAGTTGGCGCGGCGGTATGCCAGTTCCTTTGGTGGGAAGCAAATCAGGCGTGGCCGGGATCGAAACCATGCGCTCAGGAAACGGTCGCGGCGATCCGTCGAATTGGCCCAGGACCGTACGCGCGCGCCGCCCGCGGAGTAGTGCCTTACGAGCGGGAAACGCGGTATACCCAGGTTTCGTGGAAATCCTTGTATACGCGCCCAGGGTTGGCGTGGCGGCGGGCGCGAAACCAAAACGATACACGGATTTCTGCGCGATCCGGGTATATCATTGAGACCGGAAGACGGCGAATCAGGAAAACACCCCTCCATGGCTGACGCGACCTCCCTCATTTTTCCCGCCGGCGTCTCCGGCGAAAGCTCCGGGACTGAGACAGCCGAGCCGGATTACCGGATGGCGCAGGATCTGATGTTCTTCGCCTATCGCGATTTCACCCACGCCGCCGACGTCATTCTTGAGGAATTGGGGCTTGGCCGGGCCCATCATCGGGCATTGCACTTCATCGGCCGCCATCCCGGCATTACAGTGTCCGAACTGTTATCGATCCTGCGCATCACCAAACAATCATTGGCCCGGGTGCTGAACGAATTGATGGAGCGCGGCGACGTCGCGCAATCGCCCGGCCTCGGCGACCGGCGTCAGCGCCTGCTGCGCCTGACCCGCGCCGGTGAAGCGTTGGACCGGCGCTTGTTCGAACGCCAGCGCGCCTGTCTCGCCGCCGCCTTCGATCGCGCCGACGCATCGTCCCAGGCCGCGTTTCAACAGGTCATGCGCGGAATCATGGACGATAATGGGCGCGAATGGCTGGACCGCGGCCTGGCCGGCGCCGCGCCATGACCGATGACGTCCATATCCTGGTCGTCGAGGACGATGCCCGCTTGCGCGACCGCCTCGCGCGCTTCCTGACCAGCGAGGGGTTTCGCGTCACCGCCGCCGCCGACGCCGCCGACGCGCGCGCCCGGATGCGCGGCATCAGCCCGGACATGCTGGTGCTGGACGTGATGATGCCTGGCGAAAGCGGGCTCGACCTGACACGTTCTCTGCGCCAGGAGCAGGGCAACGACCTGCCGGTCCTGATGTTGACGGCGCGCGGCGCGCCCGAGGACCGGATCGCCGGGTTCGAGGCGGGTGCCGATGATTATTTGCCCAAACCGTTCGAACCCCGGGAACTGGTGCTGCGGATTCGCGCCTTGCTGCGCCGCGCGCCCGCCCCGCCACCCGTGACGCCACCGCCATTGGGCCCGTTGCGCATCGGTACGGCCCATTTCGACCGTGAACGCGGCGAGCTCAGCGGCCCGCACGGCCCGATCCGGTTGACCGGCGGGGAAGCCGCTTTGCTGGCGGTGCTCGCCAGCCGTCCGCACGAGATCCTGTCGCGCGAGGACATCGCCGCCGCCATCGGCTCCGACGACAGCGTCGAACGCGGGGGGGAGCGCCATGTCGACGTTCAGGTCACGCGTCTCAGGCGCAAGATCGAGACCGACCCGCGCGAGCCTCGCTTTCTGCACACCGTGCGCGGCCGCGGCTATGTGCTGAAGCCGGGGATCTGAGTGCGCGCCAGGGTGCCCGGTTTGAGCTGGATGAAGCGGCTGGTGCCCAAATCATTGCTTGGCCGCAGCCTGTTGATGATCCTGATCCCGCTGGTCGCGCTGCAGGCCGTTACGTTCCAGATATTTTATGGCAGTCATCTGGAAATCGTTTCCCGCCGCCTGTCCTCGGCGATCGCCGGTGAAATCGCGATGACCGCGCGCCTGATCAATCGCTTTCCGGGTCAGCAGGATCACGACTGGATCCTGGCGCGCGCGGTGGAACGATATGGTATTGAAATGAAAATGACGCCGAACGAACGGCTCGACTTTCGCCCGCAAGCCAACGTACTCGGCCCGATGGACGAGGATCTCGCCAACGCGTTGAAGGAAGCCTTCAACACGCCTTTCACAATGGACTGGCATTCCGATCCGCGCTCGGTGCTACTGAGCATTAAGGTCGCGGGCGGCGTGTTGCACGCGACGGCACCGCGCAAGCGGCTGTATTCCACGACGATCTATGTTTTCGTGCCCTGGGTTGTCGGCACCGCCTTGCTGCTGTTCGGGGTCGCCGCGTTGTTCATGAACAATCAGGTGCGCGGCATCCGCCGCCTCGCCGACGCCGCCGAGGCCTTTGGCCTGGGCCGTGAAACGCCGCCAATCCGTCCGGAGGGCGCGACCGAGGTGCGTCAGGCGGCGATCGCCTTCAACCGGATGCAGGATCGCATTCGCCGCTTCCTGGCTCAGAGAACGGAGATGCTCGCGGGCGTATCGCATGACCTACGCACACCGTTGACGCGGATGCGCCTCGCGCTTGCGATGATGCCGCGCGATGAGGTCCTGGCACAAGACATCCGCGAAATGACCGATGACGTCGAAGAGATGGAGCGGATGATCAGCGGTTATTTGGCCTTCGCCCGCGGCGAGGGCTCGGAGCAGGCCTCGCCCGTGGATCTGACCGCGATGTTGGGCGATGTCGCGGCGGCCGCGCGGCGTGGTGGAGCGCATATCGAAATCAACGCGCCGGACGCGCTGACGGTTTCGTTACGCGCCGACGCGATCCGCCGCGCGCTGATGAACCTGGTGGATAACGCGCGCCGTCACGCCGGCCGGATCATGGTCTCGGCGGTCACGCGTGGGCGATCGGTCGTCGTGAATGTCGACGACGATGGTCCGGGGATCGCGGCGGATAAGCGGGAAAGCGTATTCCGCCCGTTCGAAACCGGCTCGGCGGGCGGAACGGGATTAGGTCTGACGATCGCCCGGGACATCGTGCGGGCGCATGGCGGCGAGATTTCGTTGGAGGACTCGCCGTTAGGCGGCCTGCGCGCGCGGGTTAGGCTGCCGATGTAGCAGCCGTCTCAAACGCGCGGCGCGAACCTCATCCCGCCTCAGAAATCGGTGCATCGCCCCTTATGCTCCCAATCGCCATAACGGGTCGGTTCGGGACCTTTGGCACCGCCGGTCTCCCGCGGCATCGGCGGTTTCGGGGCAACGATCGCCGGAGGACGGTCCGACGCATCATCCGCGGGAACAGTCTCATCCTTCGCCATGTCAAACTCTCCTGTCATCCACCCGTGCCGCGCGGCGCGTTCCACATCGCGGCGGGCGGCGGCGGCGTCGCCTCCGCCGGGTTCCAGCGCCCGGACTTCTTTAAGGCCTCGGCGACCTCGGGCGGCATGTAATTTTCGTCGTGCTTCGCCAGCACCTCTGACGCCAGGAACGTGCCGTCCGGGCCAAGCGTGCCCAACGTGACCACGCCCTGGCCTTCGCGAAACAGGCCCGGCAGGACGCCGCGAAACGCGACCGTCACCTCTTGCGCGCCGTCGGTCACCCGGAACGTCGCGCCCGGCTCGCCATCGGTGTCCCGCCGCACGCTGCCTTTTTCCACCAGACCACCCAACCGCACGACCCGTCCGTTGGGCGCGGCGCGCGCGAGATCGGAGGGGGAGACGAAAAACACCAGATTATCGTTGAACGCCGTCAGGACCAAAACCACCGCCCCGCCGAGGGCGGCGCCACACCCCAGCACGATGGCCAGCCGGCGATGTTTCCGGGTCATCGCGCGGCTCCGCCCACTCGCGGATCGATCGCTGCGAGACGCTCGCGCGCCGATCGCAACCGCGACCACGCGGCGATCGCGAACCCGCCGAGAACCAACGCGGTCAGGCCATAGGACGCCGCCACGAACGGGAGATAGGTCATCGCGACACCGCCTGCGCCATCATCAGTCCACGGATCCGCCGCTCCATCACCGCGGCGCTCAGACGCGCCGTGACGATCGCGGCGAAGGTCAAAGTGAAACCGATCGCGGCCAGCAGCAGCGGCCAAAGCATCTCCGGCGCCATCGACGGCGCGCGGGTCAGGCCGATCGAGGCCGGTTGATGCAGCGTATTCCACCAATCCACGCTGAACTTGATGATCGGCAGGTTGATGACCCCAACCAAAGCCAGGATCGCGCCGGCACGGTGGCCGCGCACCGGATCGTCAAAGGCCCGCGTCAGAACCACGTGGCCCAGATAGAGAAACAGCAAAATCAGCACCGACGTCAGCCGCGCGTCCCAGACCCACCAGGCGCCCCACATCGGCTTGCCCCAAAGACTGCCGGTCGCGAGGCACAATGCCGTCACGCCCGCGCCCACTGGCCCGATCTCCATCGCCGCCAGATCGGCGAGTGGATGCCGCCACACCAGCGACAGCAGCGAACAAAGCGCCAACAAAAAATACCCGGCCGAGGCCAGCCAGGCCGCCGGCACATGCACATACATGATCCGCATCGCGTCGTCCTGCTGCCAATCCGGCGGCGCCCACAGCAAACCCCAGCCCAGACCCGTCAACGTCGTGACAAACGCCGCCGCCGCCAACCAGGGCAGCACGCGCGCCGACAGCCGCAAAAACCGGCCGGGATTGGCGAAACGATGCAGCAAGGGCCCGCGCGCATGGGCCACGATCTCGGTTGGACCAGTCTCCATGGCGTCATTGTAAGCGATTCAGCCCCCCGATTGAAGCCTGTCCCGGTTGGCTTACACTGGGGCGACGTGGAGTGGACGCCTTATGCGCTATTGGCTGGTCAAATCGGAACCCGACGCCTTCTCCTGGGCTCAACAGGTGGAGAACCGCGTCGAACCGTGGACCGGTGTGCGCAACCATATGGCGAAGAATAACCTGAAGGCGATGACCAAAGGCGACAAGGCGTTCTTCTATCATTCCAATATCGGTAAACAGATCGTGGGCGTGGTCGAGGTCGCGCGGGAAGCCTATCCCGATCCGACCGCCGCGGGCGAAAAAGGCGACTGGGTGTGCGTCGACATGAAAGCTATATCGCCGGTTCCCAAACCTGTGTCGCTGGCGACGATCAAGGCGACCCCGGCGCTGGAGGGCATCCCCCTGATCCGCCAATCTCGCCTGTCGGTGATGGAACTCAGCCCGGATCATTGGACTCTGTTATGCGAGATGGGCGAATGGAAACGTTGATACCTCAGGAAGACCGCGCGTTGTGCCGCGTGGAGGATATCGCCGACGGCACGGCCAAGGGGTTTCCTCCGGCACAAGGGGGCTTCAGCGGCCTGCTGGCGTGGCGGAAGGGCGCGGATGTGCATGTTTATGTGAATGCCTGCCCGCATATTGGCTCGCCACTGGACTGGCTGCCGGACAGGTTCATGACCAAGGACGGAAAAAATCTGATATGCGCGACCCATGGCGCCGTGTTCGCCCCCGTCACCGGGGAATGCCTGCTGGGACCCTGCCAGGGTGACAAGCTGGACGCGGTGACATGCGAGATCAAGGACGGCGTCATCTATGTCGGCAGTGACGCGGGTCTGTGAGAACTGCCACGAACGCCCATGACCAACGGAAAAGGAAACATTCCGATGTCTGAGACCCATCCTTCCGGTGGACAAACATTCCCCGTGCGTGACGACATGAAAGCCCATGCGCATATGGACGCGGCCGCCTACCACGCGCATGCCGCCGAGGCGGCGCGGGATCCCAATGGGTACTGGACTCGGGAAGCGAAACGAATCGCGTGGATGACGCCCCCGTCGAAGATTAAAAATACCAACTTCAATGGTGACGTCTCGATCAAATGGTTCGAGGACGGAACGCTGAATGCCTCGGTTTCCTGCCTCGACCGGCATCTGGAAATGCGCGGCGAGCAGACGGCGATCATTTGGGAGGGCGATGATCCCTCGGTCAGTGAGAACGTGACCTACCGCGAATTGCACGACAAAGTGTGCCGGCTTGGCAACGTCATGCGTGGGTTTGGCGTGAAAAAGGGCGATGTCGTCACGATTTATATGCCGATGGTGGTCGAGGCGGCGGTCGCAATGCTGGCTTGCGCGCGGATCGGCGCGATCCATTCGGTGGTATTCGGCGGATTCTCCCCGGACAGCCTGGCCAACCGGTTGCAGGATTGCGGCTCCGTTTTGCTGATCACCGCCGATGAAGGGCGCCGGGGTGGACGCACCGTGCCGTTGAAGGCCAATGCCGACGCGGCGTTGAAAACCTGCCCCTCGGTGGCGAACGTGATCGTCGCGCGGGTGACCGGCGGATCCGTCGCGATGCAAGCGGGACGCGATCAGGACATGGCCTCGTTATGCGCCGCCGCGTCCGCAGACTGCGCGCCAGAGGTCATGAACGCCGAGGATCCTCTGTTCATCCTGTATACGTCGGGCAGCACCGGCAAACCCAAGGGCGTGCTGCACACCACCGGCGGCTATCTGTTCTGGGTGGCGTGGACCTTCGACTTGCTGTTTTCTGCCACCGAACAGGACTTGTTCTGGTGCACCGCCGATGTCGGCTGGGTGACCGGGCACAGCTACGTCGTCTATGGCCCGCTGGCGTGCGGGGCGACGACCGTCATGTTCGACGGCGTGCCCAATTACCCCGATCACGGCCGTTTCTGGGAGACGGTGCAGCGGCTGGGCGTGACCGTGTTCTACACCGCCCCCACCGCGCTGCGATCCTTGATGCGCGAGGGCGACGCGTGGGTGCAGAAGTACGATCGCTCCTCGATCCGCCTGCTCGGTTCGGTCGGTGAACCGATCAATCCCGAGGCGTGGGAATGGTATCACCGCGTGGTGGGTGACGGGCGCTGCGAGATCGTCGATACCTGGTGGCAGACCGAAACCGGCGGCGCGCTGATCGCGCCGGTGCCGGGCGCGGTGAAGACCAAGCCCGGATCGGCCACGCTGCCGCTGCCCGGCGTCTACCCGCTGCTGGTCGATGCCGAGGGGGTGGAATTGCACGGGGTGACCGACGGCAACTTGTGCATTGCGAAAAGCTGGCCCGGCCAGATGCGCGGCGTGTGGGGCGATGCGGAGCGCTTCTTCCAGACCTATTTCACCACGTTCCCGGGGCTCTATTTTACCGGCGACGGCTGCCGGCGCGACGCCGATGGCTTCTACTGGATCACCGGCCGGGTCGACGACGTGATCAACGTCTCTGGCCACCGCATGGGCAGCGCCGAGGTCGAATCTGCGCTGGTCGCGCACGCCAAGGTGGCCGAAGCCGCGGTCGTCGGCATGCCGCACGCAATCAAGGGCCAGGGCATCTACGCCTACGTCACGCTGAACGCGGGAGTAGATCCGGAAGAGGGGGAAGGCACCGACGCCTTGCGCACCGAACTGCGCCAATGGGTCCGCACCGAAATCGGCCCGATCGCCACCCCCGACGCCATCCAGTTCGCGCCCGGCCTACCGAAAACGCGCAGCGGCAAGATCATGCGCCGCATCCTCCGCAAAATCGCCGAGGGCGATGTGAGCAGCCTGGGCGATACCTCGACGCTAGCCGACCCGGCGGTGGTGGATGATCTGGTGGCCAACAGGGTCGGGTAGGGAACCGGTTTGGCATGCTCAACCCGCAGCAACAACGGTCGCCTGCCTACCCGTGCGCCTACGGCCTCGTAATTCATATATGCAATTTAAAGTGCGTATGTGAGTTTTAGATTCCAAACGCTTTGGCGATGCCGTATAACGACGCTTGGCGGGTCAGGTTTTGGCAATTTGTGTCGATCGCGGCATCGTTGAGGCGCTGGAATGGCTTGCGCGATTTGGCTGCAAACTGGAGTTACCTGGCCTCGGTCGGAATGCTCGCGGCTTGCGTGGGAGTAGTTGATAATGAAATTCAAGTTTCATCACATGAACTTGTGCACCGACAACCTTCCCAGGTTGACGGGCTTCTACGAAAATCTGTTCGAACTGGGTGCGATAACGGATGACGCGCACACCGTGATAAGCCGCGACCGCGAGGATCGGGCTTACATGGGCAAGGTCGATTTCCTGACCGATGGGGACATCGAGTTTCACTGGGCCGAACGTGATCTCGATACCGGGTTCAAGATGAAGCAGGCGGTCAACCCCATGAGCCATGGCCACTTCTGCTTCCGTACGGACGACATCAA
>JAYVXQ010000521.1:0-10121 GCA_043785025.1 Acetobacteraceae bacterium | reverse complement strand
TTATTTCGTGACGTTGAATCCGCCGCGGCCGCCGCGGCCGGGGACATTGTTACGAACCGAGATCTATACACACCCGGTGTTCGACCCGGCCGCGATTCGCGCGCAGCGGATTTTGTGGCAGGGTCAGAACGAAGGCGGGGTTTGGTTTTGCGGCGCGTATTTCGGCGCGGGGTTTCATGAGGACGGGTTGCAGGCGGGCCTCGCGGTGGCTGAGGCGTTGGGCGGATGCCAACGGCCCTGGTCTGTCGCCAACCCATCCGGGCGCATCCATTTGAACGCGCCGGACGAGCGGGACGCGGCGCCGGAGGTCAGCCGATGAACGATGGGTTTGCCTCCGGGCTTTATGCTGGCGTTGTCACGCATCGGCGGTTGCGGCCAAAGCGGCATAAGTTGCGCTACCGGATGTTTTCGGTGTTGCTGGATATCGATGCCATTCCAGCGATTTGCGCGGGCATCCGGGTGATGTCGCATAACCGTTTCAATCTGTTCAGTGTCCATGATCGCGACCACGGCGATGGCGGCGGATCGTTGCGCGCATGGGCTGAAAAACATCTGGCCGAAGCGGGGATCGATCTGGACAATGGGCCGATCCGGCTGTTGGCGATGCCGCGCGTCCTCGGTTACGGGTTCAATCCCATCAGCGTCTGGTTCTGCCATCATCGCGACGGCCGTCTGCTCGCGCTGCTGCACGAGGTGCACAACACGTTTGGCGAACGTCATGTTTATCTGATTCCGGTGAACCCAGGCGATTCGCCGTTGGATATTCGCCAGTCCTGCGCGAAGAGTTTTCATGTTTCACCGTTTATGGGCATGGACATGCGCTATACGTTCCGGGTGCATCCGCCGGATGAGCGGGTCAGCCTCGCGATCCGCGGCGACGACGCGCAAGGGCCGCTGATCGTGGCGGCGTTCGCGGCGCGGCGGCGCGATCTGACGGATGCCGCGCTGCTGCGCGTGTTCGTTACGATACCGCTGCTGACATTAAAAGTCATGGCCGGGATCCATTGGGAAGCGCTGCGCCTCTGGTGGAAAGGGCTGCGGTTGCATCCCAAACCGCCGGCGCCCGCGCGGCTGGTGAGCGTGGCGCCACCGGTTTGATCATCGTTTCGTTCTGTTGAAAAAAGGGATTTTCATGCCCACGATCGTCACGTCCTCAGCCCATTCCGCTCGCCCGATCCAGGACCAACCTGGAGGATTTTCAATCGCGCGGCGGTTTTTACTGCGCCTGGGCCGCACCGTGGAATATGGCCAGTTGATCATCCAAATGCCCTCGGGTGACACGATCCAGTGCGCGGGTCCGGGTAATGGACCGGTGGGGCGGATGAATGTGCACCGCTGGCGGGCGGTGCGGCGGCTGCTGTTGGGCGGCGATATCGGGTTCGCCGAGTCCTATATCGACGGCGACTGGTCATCCCCCGATCTGACGGCGTTGATCGAGGTGGCGGCGCGCAACCACGCGACGATGATGCCGTCGCTGGATGGGTCGCGGGCGGCGCGGCTGTTGAACCGGCTGCTGCATTTGCGGCGCGGCAACACCAAACGCGGTAGCCGGCGCAATATTCCGGCGCATTACGATCTCGGCAACGAGTTTTACGCGGCGTGGCTCGATCCCGGCATGACCTATTCCTCGGCGTTGTACGATCGCCCGGAAATGACCCTGGAACAGGCGCAGACCGCGAAGCAGGATCTGGCGATCGCGGCCCTGGACCTGAAGGGCGGGGAGCGGGTGCTGGAGATTGGCTGCGGCTGGGGTGCGCTGGCGGAGCGGATGGCGCGGGAGAAAGCCTGCGAGGTCGTGGGTCTGTCGCTGTCGCCCGCGCAGTTGGCGCATGCGCGCGAGCGGATCGCGATCGGGGATGGCGGCGGCTCGGTCGATTTATGTCATCGGGATTATCGCGATCAGGACGGTGCCTTCGACCGGATCGTGTCCATCGAAATGCTCGAGGCCGTGGGGAAGGAATACTGGCCGGCGTATTTCGCGACCATCCGCGACCGGTTGCGTCCCGGCGGAGTCGCGGCGTTGCAGGTGATCACGATGGCCGAGGATCGCTATGCCGCCTATGAGCGCGGGGCGGATTTCATCCAGCGGCATATTTTCCCGGGGGGCATGCTGCCGACGCACACAATCATGCGCGAGCAGATCGCGGCGGCGGGTCTGGTACTGGATCAGGTGCGGAATTTCGGAACCAGCTATGCCGCCACGCTCGCGGAATGGCGGGCGCGCTTCCTGGCGGCGTGGCCGCGCCTGCGCACACCGGCGTTCGACGAGCGCTTCAAACGCAAATGGGAGTATTATTTGGCCTATTGCGAGGCCGGATTCCTGGCGGGCGCGATCGATGTCGGGTTGTATCGGCTGCATCGTCCCGCCACGGTCACCGCGTGAGGCGGCGCGCGGTGCTCGCGGCTCTGGCGGTCGTGCCAATCCTGGGCGCGGGTCCGGCGGGGTTGGTGTTCGAGGTCACGCGGGACGGTAAAGCGATCGGCCATCACCGCATCGCGTTTCAGCGGGATGGGGACAGCGTCACCGCCTCGGTCGACGTCGACATCGTCGTCCGCCTGGGTCCGGTGCCCGTCTATCGTTACAAGCATACGGTGCGGGAGGTTTGGCGGGGCACCCAATTTATTAGCATGGACAGCGAGACGAATGACGATGGGAAGGCGTTCCGGGTGCGCGCGGAGGCCGAGGCGGACGGCGTGCTGGTCCGCACCGAGACAGTGCCGCGGTTGATGCTGCCGGCCGGGGCGATTCCGTTAACGCACTGGAATAAGCTCTGCATGGCGCGGCCGTTGTTCAATCCGCAGGACGGCAAGGTTCTGGCGTATCAGGTGACGCGGGTCGGGGAGGAAAAAACGGCTCTGGCGAATGGGCGGGAGGTCGCGGCCACGCGCTTCGCTCTGACCGGGAAAGAGCCGCTGGACGATTGGTATGACCAGGCGAATGACTGGGTTGCGCTGCGGTCCAAGGCGAAGGATGGGTCGATGATCGCGTATCGGCGTCAGGCCTGAGAGGTTTTCGGCCCCTCAGGCGGATTGGCGGCGAGTTAGTCGTCTTGCAGCCAGCGCGAGACGCCGCCGGCCAGCAGCGCGCCCGCCGCGGGGGCGACGATGAACAGCCAGAGTTGCGAAATATACTCCCCGCCCGCGAACAAGGCTGGTCCGATGCTGCGCGCCGGATTGACCGAGGTATTGGTGACGGGGATCGAGATCAAATGGATCAGCGTCAGCGCGAGGCCGATCGCGATCGGGGCGAATCCGGCCGGGGCGCGCTTGGACGTCGAACCGAGAATGATGATCAAGAAAAAGAAGGTCGCCACCACCTCCATCACCAAACACGACTGTAAACTATACTTTCCTGGGCTCAGCGCGCCGAACCCGTTGGAGGCGAAACCGCCCATCGCGAAATCCGGTTTGCCGGAGGCGATGAGATACAGCACCGCCGCCGCGGCGATCGCGCCGATCACCTGCGCGATGATATAGGGCACGATGTCGGCGGCGCTGAACCGCCCGCCAGCCCAAAGACCCAATGTCACGGCCGGGTTGAAATGACCGCCGGAGATGTGTCCCACGGTAAACGCCATGGTCAGCACCGTGAGTCCGAACGCCAGCGCGACTCCCGCGAAGGCAATGCCAAATTGCGGGAACGCGGCGGCGAGGACGGCGCTGCCGCAGCCCCCGAAAGTTAACCAGAACGTGCCGAAGAACTCGGCGCCAAGCCGTTGGCTCATACCCATTTTGAGGCTCCTGTGTGTGACCATTCCCTTCGAGGACCACGGGTCGCGGCCTCGATTGACAAAAGTCTATCACTTCATCGGCGGTGGCGGGAAGTCAGGTTTTTGGGACGCGGGCGTTGGTGACGGTTTTCGCGATGCGTCGCTTTTTTGGTTCTGGCGCCCATGCCGTGCATTCCGGTTGGGACGGCGCGGGGACCTGGGGTAATTTGTAACCCCAGTCCAGTCAGAAGAGCGCGATGACATTTCGGTTTCAGGATATCAGACAATGCGCCGTGCTCGCCGGTGGCTTGGGCTCGCGGTTGGGGTCGCTGACGGAGGCGATGCCGAAGCCGCTGTTGGCGCGCGCGGGCCGCCCGTTCATCGCCTGGCTGATGCGGGAGATGTCGCGCTACGGCATCGATGAATTCCTGCTGCTGACCGGGCATTTGTCGGAGGAGATCGAGGCGGCGTTACCGGCGATACGCGCGATGTTGCCGCGTCCCGTGACGATTTCTGTGTCGCGCGAGCCGATACGGGCGGGCACCGGTGGGGCCGTGTTTCACGCCGCGAGCCAATTGCGGGAGCGGTTCTTGCTGTGCAACGGCGATTCGCTGTTCGACGCCAATCTGGCCGCGCTGCTGGCGGATGCGGCGGGCGATGGGCCGGAGGTCACCGGACGGATGCTGCTGCGGCATTTGCCAGATGCGTCGCGTTCGGGCGTGGTGACGCTGGAGAACGGGCGGGTGACGACGTTTCAGGAGCGTCCGGCGCCGGGTACGCCAGGCATTATCAACGCGGGCGTCTATGTATTCGGACGCGATTTGCTGACGGCGTTGCGGCCGGATTGCTCGTTGGAGGCGGATATTCTGCCGGCTCTGGCGGTCGCGGGCGGGCTGCGCGGGACGGTCGGCGAGGGGTATTTTCGCGACATCGGCGTACCCGACGATTTTGATCGCGCGGGGGACGAGTTGCGGGCTTTGCGCGGGCGCCGCGCTTTATTTCTGGACCGCGACGGGGTGATCAATGTCGATCACGGGCATGTCGGCAGGCGCGACCGGTTCGCATGGATGCCGGGAGCGCTGGACGCGATCCGTCACGCGACCAGCCGAGGCTGGCATGTGTTCGTCGTCACCAACCAGTCCGGGGTTGCGCGCGGGTTTTACGATCAGGCGGCGGTGCGGTCTTTGATGGGTTGGATCGGCGATGAGGCGCGGCGGCACGGCGGGACGGTCGACGATTGGCGGCATTGTCCGTTCCATCCAGAGGCCCTCGTGCCGGCGTTCCGCGCCGTCAGCGATTGGCGTAAGCCGGCGGCGGGCATGTTGCTGGATCTGATCCGGGCCTGGGAGTTGGATCCCGCGCGCTGCGTGCTGATCGGCGATCAGGAAACGGATCTGCGGGCCGCCGCCGCCGCCGGTGTGTCCGGGCACCGGTTCCGCGGCGGGAATTTGTTGTCTTTTATCAGTCCGATCCTGGATACAGTCGGCTGAACGAACAGGAGCGCGTCTATGTTGCCATCCGGAACCACCGTGCGCGCCCGCGTGCCCCTGCGGCTTGGCCTCGCGGGCGGGGGGACCGACCTCAGCCCATACTGCGATGAGTTTGGCGGCGCGGTGTTGAACGTGACGATCGATCGGTATGCGTATGCGACGATCGAGCCCTCGGCCGATGGGCAGGTGCATTTCGTCGCTCCGGATTTGGATGTGACCGAGAGTTTTCCGCCCGACCTGGCGGCGATCCGATCCTCGAAACTGCCGCTGCACGCGGGGGTCACGGCGCGGATGCTGGCGATGTTCGGCAATGGGACCGTGCCGGGGATGCGCGTCACGTCGTTCGTGGATGCGCCGCCGGGGTCGGGGCTTGGGTCGTCCTCGGCGTTGGTTGTGGCGTTGGTGGAGGCGTTTCGCGCGCTGCTGGAAGCGCCTCTGGGTCCCTATGACGTGGCGCATCTGGCGTTCGAGATCGAGCGGATCGATCTGGCGCTGGCGGGCGGGCGGCAGGATCAATACGCGGCGACGTTCGGGGGGGTGAATTTCATCGAGTTCCATGCGGCGGACCGGGTGATCGTCAATCCGCTGCGGGTGCCGGCGGGGATTTTGAATGAGTTGGAGATGTCGTTGATCACCTGTTTTTCCGGGGTGACGCGGCGGTCGGATGAAATTATCTCGGAACAGCAACGGCGAATGACGGCGGCCGCCGATCCGGCGATCGACAGTCTGCATCAGTTGAAGGCTGACGCGATCGAAATGAAACAGGCTTTATTGCGCGGCCAGATCGATCGCATGGCCGCGCTGCTCAACAACTCCTGGGCCGCCAAGAAGCGGACAGCGGGGGGGATCAGCACGAGCACGCTTGAGGCGTTTTATGAACGGGCGTTCGCGGAGGGGGCGATCGGCGGAAAAGTGTCCGGCGCGGGTGGCGGGGGGTTCATGATGTTCATTGTGCCGCCGCAACGGCGGATCGCGGTGATACGCGGCTTGAAGGCTTTGGGCGGGGAGGCTGGCGGGGTGCATTTGACGCATTCCGGGGCGGTTTCGTGGGTTTTTTGAGGGTGGTAGCCTTTTTTCAGGGGTATGGGGTTTTTTAAGAGGTTACACGCGGATCGGTGAGGTTACGTAGGTTCGGCCGTCGGTCGGGGGTTTGTTTTGATGGTGCGTCATTTCCGGTCACCGGGCGGATAACATCGCTTTACAGGCTCTGCTGAGGGCTGGTCCGAGGTGAGGCAGCCATACATAGTTTCCCCAAAAACCACCGATCGCGATTGATAAAACAAGCCCAATCCAGATTCCGGCGTCTATAGCGTATGATATCGCAAAACCGCCGCTTAAGCAGATCATAATGCTGGTCAACGTTGCCAACATAAACCCGGCCAATACCATCATCAGGATCACAAATTCACCAATGCCATCACCGAGAAATTTTAATCTTTTATCGAGAGAACAAACCGAGGAGAAACGCAGTGAGCCTGGGTGAAATCCACAACCTCAACTACACAATCCTGCTGTGCAGCAAAATGGAGGAAACACGCTCGTTTTACCGCGACATTATGAAGTTTCCAATTGAAACTGACCTTGAGAATTGGGTCAGTTTTCGCATTGGAGCGGCGCTATTGACGTTGAGACGCCGTGGATCGTGGATCGTCTGTGATGATGGGAAGATGGTGCCCGGATCAGCGGCGATCCAGCTGGCCTTTCGAGTCCCACCTCCGGCGGTAGATGTTTGCCATGCGGAACTGGTCGCTCAGGGTGTGCCGATTCTAAGGGGGCCAACCAATCTGCCCGACTGGCGTCACCGAACTTTGTTTTTTCGCGACCCCGAGGACAACATCATCGAAATCTATGCTGAATACTGATCTGCGATGCCGAGGTCTGGCCATCGTCATTCCTCTTGGCAGGTTCAAAACAAAGATGGTCCCCGCCATCGGCCTTGTGACCACTTTTTACACGTATCCCGAACCTACCCCTGTTCGCCTGGTCGTACGCGGCGACCGACACACATTCGATTAAACGCACACTCAGCGCGTGCGCCAGGATCGCGGCGGGGATCAGCCCGCCGCGGGAGACGGCGACGATCCCCTGATACGGCCCGTGTTTCGCGGCGAGGTTCGCGAGACGGCGTGCGTCACGGTGAAATTCGTCCCAGGTCAGGCTCAGATAGCGTGCCGCCATCAGAACAATTTGCCGCCATTCGGCACTTTGAAATCGGGGGCGATGAGGACGACGGCGGCCTCGGCGTCGGGCATGCCGAGGACCAGGACCTCGCTTATGAAGGGGCCGATTTGCCGGGGTGGGAAATTCACGATCGCGCAGACCTGACGGCCAAGCAGACGGTCGGCGCGGTAATGCACCGTCAGTTGGGCGGAGGATGTTTTCATCCCGATCTCGGGCCCGAAATCGATGGTGAGTTTGATCGCGGGTTTGCGCGCCTCGGGGAAGGGATGGGCGTCGATAACGGTGCCCACGCGGATATCGACCTTTTCGAAGTCATCGAAGGTGATCGGTGCGGTCATGCGGACGGTCCTTTCCAGAATGACGTGTGTTCCGTGGGTTTGCCCCTCGGATCCTTCGGGGGGCTTTCGCGATCGAGGCTTTTGTCATAGCGGCGGCGACACGTCATACTACGCCATCCACGGCCGATAACCCCAGAGGATCTTCATGCGCGACTATCAGATGCCCGGACGAAGCCCAGTGTACGCGACGCATGGAATGGCGGCGACGTCGATGCCGGCGGCGACGTTGACGGCGTTGGACGTGTTGCGCGAGGGCGGGAATGCCTTGGACGCGGCGATCGCGGCCTGCGCGGTTCTGTGTGTGATCGAGCCGCAATCGACGGGTATCGGCGGGGATTGTTTTTGTTTGTACGCGCCGGCGGGCACGGGGAAGGTGATCGGGCTGAACGGCTCGGGGCGGGCGCCGGGGGCGGCCTCGATCGATTGGTATGAGGGGGCGCAAATGAAGGCGCTCGACAATACCTCGGCGCATTCGGTGACGGTGCCCGGCGCGCTGGACGCGTGGGAGACGTTGCTGAAAGCGCATGGCCGCAAGGGCTTGGACGAATTGTTACAACCGGCGATTCGTTTCGCCGAGGATGGCTGGCCGGTGCATTCCAAGGTCTCATGGGACTGGAAGCGGTCGGAAGCGAAATTGCGGAAAAACGGCTCGCATCATTTCCTGCCGGGGGGCTCGGCGCCCGCCGCCGGAGATTTGTTTGTCCAACCGGCATTGGCGGAAACGTTGCGGTCAGTGGCGCGGCATGGCGCGCGCGCGTTCTATGAGGGCGCGATCGCGGCCGACATGGTGGCGACGTTGCGCAGGCATGGCGGTCTGCACACCGAGGAAGATTTCGCCCGCGGTCTGGGGAACGCGAATTTCGTTGAGCCGATCACAATCAAATGGAACGGCTACGACGTTTATCAAATTCCGCCCAATGGCCAGGGCATTCTGGTATTGCAGATATTGGGCATGCTGGAAGGATTCGGCGACGCGCCGGATGGACCGATGGGGGCGATCCGGATGCACCGCCATGTCGAGGCCGCGCGCCTCGCCTATCGGGACCGGGACGCCTTCGTCGCCGACATGTCGCAGGTCGAGGTGCCCGTCGCCAAAATGCTGGATCGGGGTTACCTGAATTCGATGCGCGGGCTGATCAAGGACGATAGCGCGATGGTCAATCTGCCGGCGGCGGGGGAGGCGATGATGCCGCCGCACAAGGACACGATCTATCTGTGCGTGGTCGACAAAGACGGCAACGCGTGCAGTTTCATTAACTCGTTGTTCGAGAGTTTCGGATCCGGCATCCTGTCGGAACAATCCGGCGTGATGATGCAGAACCGCGGCTTCGGGTTCAGACTCGAGCGCGGGCACCCGAATTGCATCGCGCCGCGCAAGCGCCCGATGCACACGATCATTCCGGGCATGGTGGGCAAGAATGGCGAGGCAATGATGCCTTATGGCGTCATGGGCGGGCATTACCAGCCGATGGGGCACTCCTGGTTCCTCACCAATTTCCTGCAATACGGCATGGATATTCAGGAGGCGATCGACCTCGCGCGGCTGATGCCCTCGAAGGGCAAGCTGGATATCGAGCGCGGCATTCCCGCCGATGTCGTGGCGCGCCTCGCCAAAATGGGTCATAGCCCCGAAGTGATCGAGCGGCCACATGGCGGTGGTCAGGCGATCTGGATCGACCGTGCCCGCGGCTGCCTGATCGGCGGGTCGGAGCCCCGGAAGGACGGACTCGCATTGGGTTATTGAACCGCCGGAGGGAGGATACCGATGGCGGGCAAACCGTTGAATGTGGCGATCATCGGCGCGGGGATTGGCGGGCTGACGGCGGCGGCGTGTTTGCGCCGCGCCGGCGTGGATGTCACGATTTATGAGCAGGCGCGGGGTTTTGCGCGTCTGGGTGCGGGCATTCAGCAAAGCCCAAATTCCATTCGGGTTTTGTTTTCACTTGGACTCGAGACAAAACTCCGGGCGATGGCGTTTCAGCCCGACAGCAACGACAGCCGCGATTACGACACCGGGGCGCTGACCAATGCGCATCCTCTGGGACGCGCCATCGAGGAACGCTACGGCATTCCCTATTTCCTGATGCATCGCGGCGATTTGCACGCGATGCTGACGGAAACGGTGCCGTCCGACGTCATCCGGTTGAACCATAAATTGGCGGGATTTGATCGGCACGCGGGCGGCGTGCGGATGCGCTTCACCAATGGCGAAACCGCTGAAGCCGACGCGATGATCGGCGCGGATGGGGTCCATTCGGTGGTGCGTGAGGCGATGTTCGGGGTCGAGCAACCCATTTTCACCGGACGGGTCGCGTATCGGACGGTGTTTCCCACACGGTTGTTGAACGGGCTGGCGATCGACCCTTGCGTGAAATACTGGGGACCGGACCGGCATATCGTGT
>JAYVXQ010000520.1:0-10138 GCA_043785025.1 Acetobacteraceae bacterium | reverse complement strand
TATGCGCGAAGGCGATCACCACCGGCAGTCCGAGGGTCAGCGCCGCGCCCAACAGGATCGCCATGATGAAGGCGAAGAACCGCAACGGCCGTTCCTGTTCAATCAGCATCACGATCTCTCGCAGGATCCGCAGACCATCGGTGCAGGTGCTGAGTTTCGACACCGATCCCACCGGACGGCTGCGATACAACGCGCGCACCTCGCCGACCGGCATGTGCAACGCCAGCGCGTGAACGGTGAACTCGGTCTCGGTCTCGAACCCGCTGGCCAAGGCCGGAAAGGATTTCACGAAGCGGCGGCTGAACACGCGATACCCCGAAAGAAGGTCACTGATGCCGCCGCCGAACACGCGGGACACCATGCCGCTGAGTACCGCGTTACCGAAGCGGTGGCCCAGACGATAGGCGGTGCGCTCGGGCGTCTCACGCGCGGCGCTGACCATATCCAGCCGCCGATCCATCAGCATCCGGGTCATCCCCGGCGCGGCGTGCGCGTCATAGGTGTCGTCGCCGTCCACCAGCACATAAATATCGGCCTCCACATCGGCGAACATCCGCCGCACGACATGGCCCTTGCCTTGCAACGGCTCGTCCCGCACCACCGCGCCCGCGGCGCGCGCCATGCTCGCCGTCCGATCCGTCGAGTTGTTGTCGTAAACATACACCGTCGCCCGCGGCAGAGCCGTCTGGAAATCGGTGACGACCTTGGCGATCGCCGTCTCTTCGTTGAAACACGGGATCAACACCGCGACGACGGCTTCCGGCTCGCCGGCTTCCGGCAAATCCCGCACCCAATTCGCGGTCATCATGGGCAGACGGGTGGGCGGTAATTTCGCGCCGGCGGGTAAAGTCCCGATCCGGCCGCGCGTCATGGTTTCAATGATATCAGACATCGATCGTGTCCCGGTCAATAAGCGTTGCGCATGTGGAACACCGCCAGAACGGTGCGCCAGATGATCTTGATGTCGAGGCCGGCCGACCAGGTCGCGATATATTCAAGATCGCTATCAATCCTGCGCAGCAGTTTTTCCTCAGTGTCGGTTTCGCCTCGCCAGCCGCGCACCTGCGCCAGGCCGGTGATGCCAGGTTGCACGCAATGGCGCGCGGTGTAGCGGCGGGTCACATCCTCAAACAGCCGCCCGCCCGCCCGGGTCCCCGGCGCGTGCGGGCGAGGGCCGACGATCGACATCTCGCCCTTCAGCACATTCAAAAGTTGCGGCAATTCATCGACCGAATAACGGCGCAGCCAGCGGCCGGCGCGGGTCACCCTGGGGTCGTGCCGGGTCGCCTGGCGCAATGATCCCGGATCGTCGTCATGCGGACGCATGGTCCGGAATTTCAACATCAGGAACGGCACGCCATATAGCCCGATCCGCCGCTGCCAGAACAACACCGGCCCCGCGCTTTCCACCACGATCGCGATCGCGATCAGCAGCGTCAGCGGGGCGGTCACGACCATGCCCGCGCAGGCCAGCACGATATCCATCAGCCGCTTGAACCGGCGCGACCACGGGGTCAAAGGGGCGACCGGGGCCAGCAGCAGAACGAGGTTCGGCCGCCAGTTATGAATCAGCGGACACAAGGCGTCCTCGGGTGCCTCGGGCACGCCGAAGGTCCGGTCGCGCGTAGCGAAGGGAAGATCCAGCATAAAACCGCCACGTTTCGAGTTAACGATGGGGCGATTAAGGGCTGAACTGGTAATTAATTCGTTAATGCGAAACACCCGTGTAGGCGTCGCGTGATTTTTATTTTTTTGGCCGCCATGACCCCGGAACAGACTTCGAACACGGTAATGAAAACCCGGCTACAGCCTTCGCCGAATTAACGGAACACCATTTTTCGTGATAGATTGAAGTTCAGCGTCATTCCCGCGACCGCGCCCGCGAACACCGCGATCACGGGTTCGCGGGCCGCGGCGCCGACGAACGTAACCAGCACGACATAAAGTCCGCGGTTGATCGCGAAACCCGGCAGGTTCGCCATCATGAACCGGCCCCATTGCGCATACCACGTCATTCCCGAGGACTGCCCGCGGAACGTCCAGAGCCGGTTGCAGAACCACGTTCCCGTGGCGCCGGAGACATAGCCCGCCATCCCCGCCGCGTACAAGCCCATATCATGACGCAGCGCGTATACGGTCAGAGTGTCCAGCGTGAACCCGAACAGCCCGACGACCCCGAACATGAGGAATTGCATCAGCAACCGAACCCGTGCCTCGGTCACGAAGCCGCGCGTTCGCGAAGGCAAATAATCGGCGAGGCGCAACAAAAAGGCGGTCATGCCCATCGGTTAGCGTCCTTGCCCCACACGCCGCAACATCTGATTACGCGGCCGCCCTTGCGGATGGGGCGCCGAACCGTCTACACGCCGCGGCGGAATGACGGCCGCGCGCTGACGCGGCGTAAAGGAGAGACCATGGCCATCGAACGTACCCTGTCCATCATCAAGCCCGACGCCACGCGGCGGAACCTGACCGGCAAGGTCAACGCGGTGCTGGAGGCCGCGGGCCTGCGCATCATCGCGCAAAAGCGCCTGCATCTGACCACCGCTCAGGCCGAAGCCTTCTATGGTGTCCACGCCGCCCGCCCGTTCTTCCGCGACCTCGTGACCTTCATGACCTCAGGCCCCGTGGTCGCTCAGGTGCTGGAAGGCGACAACGCCGTCGCCCGCCAACGCGATATCATGGGCGCGACCAACCCGGCACAGGCCGCCGAGGGCACGATCCGCAAACTGTTCGCGGAAAACATCGAGGCCAATTCCGTGCACGGGTCCGACAGCGCCGAGAACGCCGCGGTCGAGATCGCGTACTTCTTCGCGGGCACCGAGATCGTGGGCTGACGCCATCATGGCATGGGTCGTCCTGCTGAGCCGCGCCTTCATGGCCGCGATCTTCATTCAGGCGGGTTACGCCAAAGCGATGGCGCCCGCCGCGACCATGGCCTATTTCGGCAAATTGGGTCTGCCTCTACCCGGCGCCGCCTATGCCGTGACGTTATTGGTTGAACTCGGCGTCGGCCTGATTTTCCTCATTGGATGGAAAGCCCGGCCGGCGGCCCTGGTCCTGGCGTTCTGGTGCGTGGCCACGGCCTTCGCCGCGCATTACCATTTCGACGACCGCAATCAGATGATCCATTTCATGAAGAACATCTGCATGGCCGGCGGGTTTTTGCAGATATTCGCTTATGGCGCCGGCCGCTTCAGCGTTGACCGGAGCTAAGAAGCGACTCACTAAAGTCCAAGCTGATCACCGCCCCTGGAACACCGCCGCCCGCTTCTCGACAAAGGCGTTCGCGGCCTCCGCGTGATCCGCCGTCTCGCGGCAGCGCAGCATCCCATACGCCTCGGAATCCAGCGATTTCCCCAGGTCGCCTTCCTCGGCCACGTTCAGATTGCGCTTGATATAGCGATACGCCATCCGCGGCCCTTGCGCGAAACGCCGCGCCATCGCCATGGTTTCGTCCGTCAGCATCGCGTCCGCCACGACACGTGACACCATGCCCAACGCCAGCAACCGCGCTGACTCGATTACCTCCGCGGTCAAATATAATTCCCGCGCCTTCGACGGCCCGACCAACTGGGTCAGAAAATACGTCCCGCCATAATCGCCCGACAACCCGACCTTGGCGAAGGCCGTGGTCATCCGCGCCGACTCCGCCGCGATCCGCAAATCGCACGCCAGAGCCAGCGACATTCCCGCCCCCGCCGCCACGCCGTTGACCATGGCGATCGTTGGTTTCGGCATGTCATGCAGCAGCCGCGACGCCTCCATGCTCGCGCGCAGCTGATCCGTCCGCTGCTCCGGCGAATCCTTCGCCATCCCCCCCGCCGCGGCCGCCTGCGCGCGCACATCCCCGCCTGAGCAGAACGCCCTCCCCGACCCGGTCAGCACGACACAGCCAACCGCCGGATCCTCGGCCAGATGCGCCAACCGCTCACGCAACCCCGCCAGCATCGGCCGCGTCAACGCGTTCAGCCGCTCCGGCCGATTGAGCGTCAGGATCGCCACACCATCCTCGACGCCGACCAAAAGATCGTCGCTCATTCCGCTTTCCCCCCGCGATGCGAGAACGCCGTCTCGGCGGATGTCATGAACTCCAACAAACAGGTATGCCCATCCTCGGTCTTGCGTTTCGCCCGCAGAATGGCGGCGGCGACGTCGTTCGGATCGGTCACCCGCTCACTCCAGGCCCCCAGATCATGCGCCACACCCGCGAAATTGCCGCCGAGGTCACGCGCCTTGTGCCGTTCATGCGACAATTGCATATGCGGAATTTCAATCGCCATGGTGTTGTTGTTCAGCACGATGGTCAGCGACGGGATCCCGGCCCTTACCGCCGTTTCGATATCGAGACCGGTCATGCCGAACGCCGCGTCGCCCATGAAATTCACGCATAGTTTATCCGGCGCCGCGACCTTCGCCCCAATGGCGAACCCAAGTCCGGTCCCCAGCTGATGCGACTTGCCCCAACCCAAATAGCCGCGCGGAGTCGTTGCCCGATAGAACGGCAGCAACTGATCGCGCGGACTGCCGGAATCATGCGTCACGATCGCGCCAGCCGAATCGATCACGCGAATGAACTCGTTCATCACATGATACGGCGTGATCGGCGACTCCCGGGAATGCAATTTCGCCTCCCACCGCCGCAACCACGCCGCCCGCTCCGCCGCGATTTCGCCGGCGGGCGTCCGATTTGGCCGCTTGCCACCCAACCGGTCGGTCACCGCCGCGATAATCGAAGTCAGAGTCAACCGCGCGTCGCCTAACAAAGCGACTTCGGTATGGTACGACTTATGCAAATCCCGCGTGTCGTTCGTCGCGTGAATGATCCGCATCCCCGCCGGCAGCGGCGGCGTCGTCAGCGGATGACGGTTCAATCCGGTGCCGATGCCAAACACCACATCGGCCTTGGTATACAGAAACATCCGTCCCTCTCCGGTGAATGTATTGCCTCCGGAACCCAGAGCCAGCGGATGATCCTCGGGAAACGCGCTTTTGCCATCGACCGTGGTCATCACCGGCGCCTGCAAAAGTTCCGCCAACTGAACAAGCTCCGCCGTCGCCTCGGCATACAGCACGCCCTGTCCCGCCAGAATCATCGGATCGCGCGCCGCCAGCAGCACCTTCGCCGCCTCATCCGCGTCGCGTGGATCGGGTGCGGAAATCGACGGCGGCCGAGGCACATAGTCCACGGTGTCGGAGCCGATATCCTTGTCCACCAGATCGCGCGGCACCTCAACCATCACCGGGCCGGCGCGGCCGTTCTTCAACGCGTTGAACGCGCGCCGCATGACCGCGGCGGTGGATTGCGGCGTGCGAATTTCCTCGACCTGCTTGGTGATCGAGGCATAGGTCTTGTGCGACTGAAACGTCGGCCAGATCTGCGATTGATCGAGGCCCTGCGCCAGTGGCAGAAACAACACCGGAACGGAATCGGAATAAGTCGTCGCGATGCCGGGAAACGCGTTCTCCGAACCCGGCCCATATTGCATCGCGAAGACGCCGGGCGGCTTGCCGTTGGTAACGCGCGCGAACCCATCGGCCATGTCGACGCCAACGCGTTCCTGTCGGCAGATAACGGGCCGGATGCCCCCAGCGACAGCGTTTTCAATGATCGACGTGGTCGGAAAACAGAACAGGGTTTTCACACCCTCCTGCTTCAGAATTTCCACAATCGCGTCCGACGTCTTCATCCCTCATCTCCCCTGGGCTTTTCGCCACCAGATGAGCATGTTGGGGGAAACCGCGCCAGGGGAACGACGACTTCGATAAAGAATTCAGATGATTCAATGACCCAATATATACCTGGGTTTCGGAGAAATCCGGGTATACGCGCCCAGGTTTGGTGTGGCGGCGGGCGCAAAACCAAAAGGATACCCGGATTTCGGAGAGATCCGGGTATAGATAACAAATCGGAATTAAGATCCGCCCAATACCCAATCCTGGCCCCCACCCCCGAATTCAGGCATCCTCGGGTTACCACTCCCAACGGACGAGCCGCCATGGACCTCATCCCCCTCGACATCGCCCTCAAATCCCGCGTCGCGGACATTCTCGACCGCTGCGTCGCCTGCGGCGCCTGCGCCGAAATCTGCCCGATGCCCGCCCCCGCCGGCCTCACCACCCCATCAACGACTTTGACGCAAGGCATCATCACCATCCTGCGCGGCGGCGAGGACAAGGACGCCGCGCGATGGGCCGCCGTCTGCTCCGGCAGCGGCCACTGCATACCCGCATGTCAGCACGGCATCGATCCCCGCTTCATGCTGACGATGACCCGCCTCGAAATGGCCTCCCGCGCCGCCAATGAAACCAAACGCCAGACCGGTTTCAAAAGCTTCGGCGCCATGACCACCGGCGTTCGCGTCCTGTCGCGCCTGCAACTCCCGCCCGATTTACTCGCCCGCTTCCGCCCCGAGGCCGAACCCGAACGGGCGCCCGAAATCGTGTTCTACACCGGCTGTAACCTCATGAAGACGCCGCATATCGCGCTGCTGTGCCTGGATATTCTCGACGCCATGGACATCCCGTTCAGCGTCATGGGCGGGCCGTCTTCCTGTTGCGGCGTGCTGCAATTCCGCGCCGCCGATCTGAACACGTCCGCCCGCATCGCCGACCGCACCATCGACCGGCTGAAACAGGCCGCGCCCAGGGCGATATCCTGGTGCCCGACCTGCCAGATCCAACTGACGCAGGTTGTGTATCCCGAACGCTCCGCCGATCCGCTCGACCTCAAACCCATTGTCATGTTCCTGGCCGAAAACCTCGACCGCCTCCGCCCGCTGATGATCCATCCCGTCAACAAACGCGTCGGCCTGCATGAACACCCCGGAGTCGCCGGCGTGACCGAGGCCGCGCAAGCCATTCTCCGGGCCATCCCCGGCCTCGATTTCGTCGATCTGCGCCAGGAACGGCTTGGTTACCATTGTAACATGTTGGCCGCGCTACCGGACTTCAAACGCGACGCCCACCGTCTCCAACTCGAAGCCGCCGAGGCCGAGGGCGTCACAACCCTCGCCGGCGTCTATCACGCCTGCCACCGCGAGCTCTGCTCGCACGAGCGCGACTGGCCGTTTGAAGTTGTGAACTTCCTTGAACTGGTCGGCGAATCCATCGGCATCACTCGCCCCGACATGTTCAAACGCATGAAGTTGATGCAGGACGTTGACGCGATCCTCGCTGAGGCCGCGTCGATGATTGAAACCCACAATCTCGACGTCGACGAAGCGCGCGGCATCATCGCCCGCGAGCTTCTCGGCGAACAACCGCTGGCATTGGGCCGCGAGACCGTGATCGGTTCAGGTTGACCCGATCATGGTCTGAATTTTTTCTGGACGAGGGCGATTCACGTTTGAGGTTGAAGTCAACCTCAAACGATCGCGCTCTAAATCTAACGAATTTGTAAGCCGCTCAGACGGTATTCGACACGCCCCCGGCAACCTTTGGGTAATGCCTGCCCAGTCATCATAAGCGTTCTTGTGGGAGCGCAAGGTGTCAACCACGCAGTCGGTTCCGTATGTGTCCGCGCCAGGGTTCAAGGTCGCGCCAAAGGTGATGGCGCTGGCCCTGCCCGCGCTGTTGCTGCTTGGCTTCGCGCTCCGCCTCGGCGCGTCGATGACGCAAACCCATGTCCTGTTCTTCGATGAGACCATCCAGTATTTCGAACAAGGGCACCGCCTCGCTTTCGGCTCTGGCGTCGTACCCTGGGAATTCGCCGACGGCGTTCGCTCCTGGCTTCTGCCCGGACTGATCTCCCTCGTCATGTTCGCGAGCTCCTTGGTCAGCGACAACCCGATGCTCTATGTCGGTCTCGTCCGCGCCATCTGTGTCGCGCTGTCTCTGGTGATCGTCCTCATTGGCTTCCGCGTGGGGGAGCGGCGTTTCGGCCGCCTCGGCGCCCTGGTCACCGGCGGCTTCTGCGCCATCTGGTTCGACCTGATCTATTTCGCCCCCGCCGTGATGACCGAAGTGCTGGCCGCCCATTGCGCCATCCTGGCCCTGTTCGTGGGAGAGCGGACGCGCACCCCCCGGCAGGCCTATTGGTGTGGCGCGCTGTTCGGCATCGCGGTCTGTCTGCGCTACCAATACGCGCCCGCGTTGGTGCTCGCCGGCGCCTGGCAATTCCGCCGCTCCCTCGGCCTCTGGCAATGGCTGCTACTGGGCTCCGCGTCGGTGCTGCTGCCCTTCGCGGGCGTGCTGGACGCGATCACCTGGGGCATGGCGTTCCAGTCGATCTGGCTGAATTTCGTCCGCAACTCGCTGGAAGGCATCGCCGCCGCGATCGGCACGGAAAGTCCGGTCTACTACCTGCAATATCTCATCGTCGCCATGATCCCGCTGCCCCTTCTCCTGGGCCTCGCCGCGTTCGGCGCCCGACGCTTCCCCGCTTTGGCGATCGCCGCCCTCACGGTGCTGATCACCCACAGCCTGGTCGCGCACAAGGAAGTGCGCTTTATCTATCTTACCCTGGCGGCGGCCCCGATCCTCATCGGTCTCGGCGCGTCGGAAATCCTCAGTATCCTCGGCCTCCACCACGGCGCGAAAACCGCGCGATACGGCGCCGCCGCGTTCCTGTGCCTCGGCGCCGGCCTGTCCTGGTATATCGCCACCGGGCCACTGGCCGGCCGCTGGTCGTTCCAGCGCGGCACCGTCAACGCCTTCCTCGCCGCTCATGCCGAGCCCGAACTCTGCGGCCTGCAGGTCCGCGACATCCCCTCCTGGAAAAGCGGCGGCTACACCTATTTGAACCGCGACGTGCCCCTGATGTTCGAACCGCATATCCCCGAGGTCCGGCTTCCAAACGTCTCAATGCCGCTGCATTTCAGCGTGGAATGGCAGCGCGGGCCAGTCCCGCAACTCCGCAGCCCCTATTCCCACGTTATCGCCGAGGCCGCGCGGCGGCCCCAGGGGTTCGACATCGTCGCCTGTTTTCCGGAAGACGCCCGCACCGGGGAACCTGAGCTGTGCCTGTTCCGGCGCCCTAACGGCTGCTCCTGATTCGCACATAACGCTTGCGGACATGCTGATATCTTTATATGACGTCGCCGCCCCGCGTGGAACGCGGCAACCCATCACGCCCGTCGCGCCGCGACCCATCACGCCCGCGACGCGGACAAAGGAACCAAACCCCATGGCCGAAGACTTCAAAGTCAAAGATTTCTCCCTCGCCGAATGGGGCCGGAAGGAAATCAGCATGGCCGAGGACGAGATGCCCGGCCTGATGGCGCTGCGGCAGGAATACGGCGAAAGCCAGCCGTTGGCGGGAGCGAGAATCGTCGGCTGCCTGCATATGACCATCCAGACCGCGGTGCTGATCGAGACCCTGACGGCGCTCGGCGCCACTGTGCGCTGGTCCTCGTGCAACATCTTCTCGACCCAGGACCATGCCGCTTCTGCCGTCGCCGCCGCCGGCATTCCGGTATTCGCCTGGAAGGGAATGGACGAGACCGAGTTCTGGTGGTGCATCGAGCAGACGGTTCGCGGCCCGGCCCAGGCGGACGGGAGCGAGTGGACGCCGAACCTGATCCTCGACGATGGCGGCGACGTGACCGCGCTGCTGCACGATAAATACCCGGACATGCTGAACGACGTGCGCGGCCTGTCGGAGGAGACCACCACCGGCGTGCACCGTCTCTGGGACATGGCGAAGGCCGGCACGCTCAAAGTGCCCGCGATCAACGTCAATGACAGCGTGACCAAGTCCAAATTCGACAATCTGTATGGCTGCCGCGAGTCTCTGGTGGATGGCATTCGCCGCGGCACGGATGTGATGATGGCCGGCAAGGTCGCGGTGGTCGCCGGCTTCGGCGATGTCGGCAAGGGGTCGGCCGCCAGCCTGCGCAATGCCGGCTGCCGCGTGATGGTGACGGAGATCGACCCGATCTGCGCCCTGCAGGCGGCGATGGAGGGCTACGAGGTCGTAACTTTGGATGACGCGGCATCCAAGGGCGATATCTTCGTAACCTGCACCGGCAATGTCGACGTGATCACGCTCGAGCACATGCGGATGATGAAGCATCGCGCCATCGTCTGCAATATAGGTCATTTCGATAGCGAAATTCAAATCGATAGCCTGCGCAACTTCAAATGGGAGAACGTCAAGCCGCAGGTCGACGAGGTTGTGTTCCCCGATGGCAAGCGG
>JAYVXQ010000519.1:0-10178 GCA_043785025.1 Acetobacteraceae bacterium | reverse complement strand
AGGCGGGATTTTTCCTCATCGGTAACGCCTGGGATGCGGGCTCGGCGAAAATGCTCGACGCGTTGGGGTATCCCGCACTCGCGACGTCGTCGGGCGCACAGGCCGGCGTGTTGGGCCGTGTCGACGGGCAGGTGACGCGGACCGAGGCGCTGGCGCACGCCAAGACAATCGTCGAGGCGACCGATTTGCCGGTTTCCGCGGACCTCGAGAAAGGGTTTGGTGACTCGGCGGAAGACGCGGCGCGCACGATCGAACTCGCCGCCTGGGTTGGTTTGGTCGGCGGCTCGATCGAGGATGCGACCGGTGACGCCTCGTATCCGCTGTTCGATCCAGCGCATGCCGCGGCGCGCATCGCGGCGGCGGCCGCCGTGGTCAAAACGTTGAAATTTCCGTTCGTTCTGACCGCGCGGACCGAGAATTATCTGCGTGGCAACCCCGATTTGGATGACACGATCAAGCGCCTGAAATTGTTTGAGGACGCGGGCGCCGACGTGCTCATGGCGCCGGGACTGCCCGATCTGGACGCCGTGCGCGCGGTCTGCGCCGCCGTGTCGAAGCCGGTGAACTTCATGGCGGGGATCAAGGGGAAGTCGTTCACCACGCGCGAGCTCGCCGATGCCGGGGTGAAACGGATCAGCCTCGCGACGTCGTTGTTCCGCGCGGCGATGACCGGGGCGATGAACGCGGCGGCGGAGGCGCATCACAAGGGCAGCTTTGGGTATCTGGACGAGACCATGCCCACGCCCGAGTGGAATCGCATGATGGCGGGTCCGGGGACGCATGATTAGATAACGCTGTTCGCGCCGCCGGAAAATCGGCGCCGGCCGCGCGCGCCATCGTGACGGCCAGCCCATGAACACCAACCCGTTTCCGGCTCTCCCGGAATCGGCTTAAAGGACTCCTATGACCGATACGCCTCCCGACCGTCTGTGCAACAATCCCGCCAGCCCGTTCTATGACGAAGCGGCGCTGGCCCGCGGCATCGGCATCCGCTTCAAAGGGCTCGAGCGGCATAACGTCGAGGAATACAGCATCAGCGAAGGCTGGGTCCGCATGGCCGTCGGCAAGACCACGGACCGCAAAGGCAATCCCCTGACCATGAAAATGAACGGCCCGGTTGAGGCGTGGTTCAGGGACGCCGCGTCGTGACAGTTTGGGACAAGACAGGCCGAAAAACGGCCGGAAGGGATCGTCCACATGCCCAATCCTCTGCCGCCTCCTCTCCCCAACCCGCTCCCCACCCCTCTCCCCTCGGGGCGCCTGTATCGTAACACCGATGCGACGCGGTTCGATTTCGAAACGACCGACGATCTGACGCCGCTGCCGGGTCTGCTCCACCAGACCCGCGCGCGGGAGGCGGTTGGCTTTGGCCTGTGTATCAGCCAGCCCGGGTTCAATGTGTTCGCGACCGGCGACGCGTCGGGCCGGGTGCGCGAATCGCTCCGGCTGATGTTGGACGAGGCGGCGTTGGGTCAGAAGCCGGCCTCCGACTGGGTTTACGTCAATAATTTCGTCGATCCGCGACGCCCGAAAGCCTTGCCCCTGCCGCCCAACCGCGCGCCGTTGTTCCGCAAGGCGGTGCGTGACCTGCTCGAGGAACTGAAGGCATCGCTGCGCTCCGTATTCGAAAGTGAGGAGTATCAGAAGCATCTTCACGATGTCGGGCACACCGTGCAGGCGCGCGGTCAAAGCGCCTTCGCCGCGCTGGCGAAAAAAGGCCAGGACATGGGCGTTGCGGTGATGCGGACGCCGTCAGGATTCTCCCTGGCGCCGATGCGGGACGGCAAAATCGTTCCGCCCGAGGCGTTCAACGCCTGGCCCGACGCCGACCAACAGGCCGCGCGAACCGCGATCGAGGCGCTCGAGACCGATCTGGAAGACACGCTGCGGATCATGCCGCGCCTGGAAAAGGAACAGCGCGACGCCGTTCTGGCCCTCAACCGGGAAACCGCCGGTTTCACCATGGCGCATCCGTTGGAGGAGGCGCGCGCCGCGTTCCAGGATTTGCCAGATGTGCTGGCGCATATCACCGCCATCGCCGAGGATATTCTCGACAACATCGCGCTGTTCGCGTTGCGTACGGATGGCCCGCCCGATCCCGCGATCGTCCTCCGGCTGGAAACGATTTTGGAACGATGCGAGGTGAATGTTCTGGTCACGCGCTCCGGTCCCGCCGCCGACGCACCCGTGATCGAGGAACTTCACCCGACCTTGGGCAATCTGGTCGGACGCGTGGAATACATGCCGTCGCAAGGCGCGTTGGTCACGAATTTCTTGCTGATCAAGGCGGGCGCGTTGCATCGCGCCAATGGCGGGACGCTGTTGCTCGACGCGAAATCGTTGCTGTCGGAACCTTATTCCTGGCCCGCGTTGAAGCGGGCGCTGACCCGCCAGGACATCATGGTGGAGGACGCGGCACGGCTCGCCGGGGTGGTGGCGCCGATCTCGCTGGAACCCGATCCGATTCCGTTATCGATCAAGATCGTTCTGTTCGGCGATCGCGCGTTATATTACGCCTTCGCCGCCGCCGAACCCGATCTGGCGCGGCATTTCAAGGTGCTGGCGGATTTCGACGATGAACTGGACCGCGATCCCGCCAACGAGGCGCTGCTGGCGCGCATGATCGGCGTGATGGCGAAGGAGGAACATCTCCGCCCCTTCGACCGCGACGCCGTGGCGCGGATCATCGAACATTCCGCCCGCCTCGCCGACGATCAGCAAAGGTTGACCTTGCGGGTCGACGTCATTCGCGACCTGCTGACCGAGGTCAGCCATTGGGCCGGCGCGGCGGGCCGGGCGGTGGCGGGGAAAGCCGACGTCGAACACGCGATCACCCAACAAATCGTTCGCGTCGCGCGCATCCGCGATCTGGGCCAGGCGATGATCCTACGCGATATCGCCTTGGTCGATACCGATGGCGCGCGGGTTGGTCAGGTGAATGGCCTGAGTGTGATGTCTGTCGGCGGCTTCGCCTTCGGCCGGCCGGCCCGCATCACCTGCCAGGCGCGGCCCGGCTCCGGACGCATCCTGGATATTGAGCGGGAGGTCGAACTCGGCGGTCCGCTGCATTCCAAAGGCGTGTTGATCCTGACCGGCTTTCTGTCGGGCCGGTATGGCCAGCACCAGCCGCTGTCGCTCAACGCGAGCCTGGTGTTCGAACAATCTTATGGCGGGGTCGACGGCGACAGCGCTTCGTCGACCGAGCTCTACGCGTTGTTATCCGCGATCTCCGGCCTGACGCTGCGCCAGGACATCGCTGTCACCGGGTCGGTCAATCAGCACGGGGAGGTGCAGGCGATCGGGGGGGCGAACCAGAAGATCGAGGGGTTCTTCGATATCTGCGCCCATCGCGGTCTGACCGGAACCCAGGGCGTGATGATCCCCGCGAGCAACGTGCTGCATTTGATGCTGCGGGCCGATGTCGTCGCCGCCTGTGCCGCGGGCCGGTTTTCGGTCTGGCCGATCGAGACCATCGATCAGGGGATCGCGCTGCTGACCGGTCATCCCGCGGGGGTGCCCAATGACGCGGGGGTGTATCCGCCTGATACCGTCAATCGCGCTGTCGCGGATCGGCTCAGCCTGTTCGCGGCCGCGGTGGCGGAGTCGCGATCGGGCGATCGATGGATGCCTGGCGGTCTCGCGTAACCCAGGCGGGACACGGCGGTCTGGCGGCGTGCCCAGGGGCGGCGTGTCCAGGGGCGGCGTGTCCAGGGGCGGCGTGTCCGCAATTGGTTAAAATACCCCCTGGACATCGCGGGGGGGCATCGCTACATACCCCCGCTCACTCGGAACGCGGGAGACAGACGGCCGTCATAACATGACGGCCCGAGGTCGTTGGTACCGCGGTTCCCGGGGTCAGACATAGAACAGGACCTGGGATCATGGCGAAGAAAATCGTCGGCTATATCAAGTTGCAGATACCCGCCGGCAAGGCGAACCCGTCTCCCCCCGTGGGACCGGCTTTGGGCCAGCGCGGCCTGAACATCATGGCGTTCGTGAAGGAATTCAACGCCAAGACGCAGAACATGGAGCCGGGCATGCCGGTGCCCGTGGTCATCACCGCCTTCGCCGACCGCAGTTTCAGCTTCATCACCAAGACGCCGCCGAACACGTATTTCCTCAAGAAGGCCGCCAAGGTCGACAAGGGCAGCCCGACCGTCGGCAAAGGCGTGCCCGTTGGCCGCGTCACGATGGACCAGCTGCGGGAAATCGCCGGACAAAAGATGGTGGACATGAACGCGAACACCGTCGAAGCCGCCGTGCGCATGCTCGCGGGTTCAGCGCGGTCGATGGGTCTCACCGTGGTGGAGAGCTGAATCATGAGCGTCGGAAAACGTCTGAAATCGGCCTATGCCGCGGTCGATGCGAATAAATCCTACACGCTGGATGAGGCGATCGCCCTGATCAAATCGAACGCGAAAGCGAAGTTCGACGAGACCGTTGAAATCTCGCTCAATCTTGGCATCGATCCGCGCCACGCCGATCAGATGGTGCGCGGTCTGACCAATCTGCCGAATGGCACTGGCAAGACCGTTCGCGTCGGCGTCTTCGCCCGCGGCCCGAAAGCCGATGAGGCCCTGGCGGCCGGCGCGGATGTCGTCGGCGCCGATGACCTCGCCGAGAAAATTCAGGCGGGTGAGATCGCCTTCGACCGCTGCATCGCCACCCCGGATATGATGGGTTTGGTTGGACGCCTCGGCAAAATCCTTGGCCCGCGCGGCCTGATGCCAAACCCGCGTTTGGGCACCGTGACGATGGATGTGAAAGGCGCGGTCGCCGCCGCCAAGGGTGGTCAGGTCGAATTCCGCGCCGAAAAAGCCGGCATCATCCACGCTGGCATCGGCAAGGTCAGCTTTGACGCCGAAAAATTGACGGAGAACGCCCGTTTCCTGGCGGACGCGGTGCAAAAGGCGCGGCCGGCCGGTGCGAAGGGCACGTATATGAAAGCGGCGTCGATCAGCAGCACGATGGGTCCGGGGATCCGGGTCGACATCAGCTCGTTGAACGTCACATGAGATACGCCGCCGTTTTGGGTTGATGCCCAGGGCGGTGGTGGACAGAGGGCTTTCGGGCCCTCGAACCTGTCCAAGACCACACGTGGCGTGATCCGGTTCGCCGGGGATTGCTTTAAGGGGCTTCGGCCCGCGGGTGAAAGACGGGGTACCAGAGTCCTCGCGGTGCGGAGAGTTTGGTGGTTCCGGCTTATGGCGCGGCCGCACGGGATGTCCCGGATGGCGCGCGGGACAGGCGAACCGGATGGGGGCGACCTCATTCTTGGGCAACCCGGTTTCCCCCGGCTTCGGCCAGGGGACGCCAAAACGGAGACGATGCGTGGACCGTACGGAAAAACGCGAATTCGTCGCTGAGCTCAATCAGGCGCTGCAAGCCACCACGATGATCGTGGTCGCCCGTAATGGGGGACTGACGGTCGCCGAGGCCTCGGATTTGCGCCGCAAGATGCGGGCTTCAGGATCGACGTACAGAGTCGCGAAGAACCGGCTGGCCCATCTCGCTCTGGCAGGGACCCGATTCGACGGGATCTCATCGATGCTGAAAGGCCCGACCGCGCTTGCGTGGTCGACCGATCCGGTGTCGGTGGCCAAGACCGCTGTCGAGTTCGCCAGGACCAACGAGAAGTTCGAAGTGATCGGTGGATCGCTGGGGGCCCGTACGCTGACGGCGGATGGGATCAAAGCGCTTGCCGCATTGCCGAGCCTGAATGTGTTGCGCGCCGGTCTGTTGGGGATGATTTCCACCCCGGCGACGCGGATCGCGGCGATCCTTCAGGCGCCGGGCGGACAGCTCGCACGGGTCTTCGGGGCCTATGCCAGACGCGACGAAGCCGAAGCCGCCTGATCGCGCGCCGGGTGTGCCGGCTTGCGCGAATTCAACCATAACTCTATGATACTGTTGAGGACGAACGAACATGGCCGATTTACAGAAACTGGCTGAGGAACTGTCCAGCCTGACCGTGCTGGAAGCCGCTGAGCTGTCGAAGCTGCTGGAAGAGAAATGGGGCGTGTCCGCCGCCGCCCCGGTGGCCGCCGCCGCCGCCGCGGCACCCGCCGCCGCCGCCGCCCCGGTGGAAGAGCAGACCGAGTTCACCGTGATCCTGACGGCCGCCGGCGACAAGAAGATCAACGTCATTAAGGAAGTCCGCACCATCACCGGTCTGGGCCTGAAGGAAGCCAAGGACCTGGTCGAGGGCGCGCCGAAGCCGGTTAAAGAAGGCGTCGGCAAGGACGAAGTGGCGAAGATCAAGAAGATGCTTGAGGACGCGGGCGCGACCGTGGAGGTTAAGTAACGCCTTCCCGGACAAAACGCTCCGGCCTTCATTGGCTGGTTTGACCTCGTGGTGGGTGGGAATCAACGCGATTCCCGCCCCATCACGCTTTTGACGCCGATAGGCTTTTGACGGCGATGCGCTGAGTTACCCGGATTGGACCGGGACGGTGGCCCAATGAATGCCAGCCTAAATGGACGACAGCCTAAATGGACGATTGGCCCGTCTCGCGGGTTCGCGCGAACCCGCTGAGCCCCGGACCACCGAGATGCAACGGCAGACAGGATCTTCAATGAACGCGATCAACGGGTCGTTTACCGGACGCAAGAGAATCCGCAAAAGCTTCGGGCGGATTCCAGAAGTGGCGCCGATGCCAAACCTGATCGACGTGCAGCGCGCCAGCTATGAGGCGTTTCTGCAGTCCGACGTGAAGCCGGATAACCGCACGCATACCGGCCTGCAGGAAGTCTTCCGCTCGGTCTTCCCGATCGATGATTTCGCTGGCCGCGGCCGTCTGGAGTTCGTGGATTACGAACTCGAGGAGCCGAAATACGACGTTGAAGAGTGCATCCAGCGCGGCATGACCTATGCCGCGCCGCTGAAGGTGACACTCCGTCTCATTGTCTGGGACGTCGAGGAAGACACCGGCGCGCGCTCCATCCGCGATATTAAAGAGCAGCCCGTCTACATGGGCGACATGCCGCTGATGACCGATAACGGCACGTTCATCATCAACGGGACCGAGCGCGTCATCGTCAGCCAGATGCACCGTTCTCCCGGTGTGTTCTTCGATCACGACAAGGGCAAGACGCATTCGTCCGGCAAATATCTGTTCGCCGCGCGCGTCATCCCCTATCGCGGCTCGTGGCTCGATTTCGAGTTCGACAGCAAGGACATCGTCTATGTCCGCATCGACCGGAAGCGCAAACTGCCGGTCACGACCCTGTTGTATGCCCTGGAAGGCAGCGGCACCGAGACACTGCGCGCCGCCCGCGTCGCCAAGGGCGAGCCGGTCGAGCTGAACGAAATCCATGGCATGGACCCCGAGGAAATCCTGTCGCGCTTCTACACCCAGGTGGTGTTCGAGCGGACCGCCAAGGGTTGGGCGCGTCCCTTCGACCCCGACGCCTTCCGTGGCATCAAGCTGCTGGAGCCGTTGATCGACGCCGCGACCGGTGAGATCGTCGCCGACACCGAAACCAAGATGACCCTGCGCCAACTGCGGAAAATCGCCGAGGCGACCAAGGAAGTTCTGGTCGGCCGCGCCGATTTGTTGGGCCGCTTCGTCGCCGAGGATCTGGTCAACGCCGAAACCGGTGAGATTTACGCCGAAGCCGGTGAGGAACTGGCCGAGGCCCGCCTCGCCGCGCTGGAAGACGCGGGCATCATCAGCCTGCCGACGCTCGCGGTCGATCAGTCGAACGGTCCCTGGATCCGCAACACCCTCGCGGTCGATAAGAACACCAATCGTGACGAGGCGCTGATCGATATTTACCGGATCATGCGTCCGGGCGAGCCGCCGACCCCGGAAACGGCGGAGGCGCTGTTCCGCGGCCTGTTCTTCGACTCCGACCGGTATGACCTGAGTGCCGTCGGCCGGGTCAAGATGAACATGCGGCTGGGCATGGACGCCGAGGACACCGTGCGCGTGCTGCGCAAGGAAGACGTGCTCAAGACCGTCAAGATCATGTGCGAGCTGAAGGACGGCCGCGGCACGATCGACGACATCGACAACCTCGGCAACCGCGGGGTCCGCTCGGTCGGCGAACTGATGGAGAATCAGTACCGGCTCGGGCTGTTGCGCATGGAGCGCGCGATCCGGGAGCGGATGGGCAGCGTCGACATCGACACCGTGATGCCGCACGACCTGATCAATGCGAAGCCGGCCGCGGCCGCGGTGCGGGAGTTCTTCGGCTCCTCGCAGCTCAGCCAGTTCATGGACCAGACCAATCCGCTGAGCGAGGTGACGCACAAGCGGCGCCTGTCCGCACTTGGCCCGGGAGGTCTGACGCGGGAGCGCGCCGGCTTCGAGGTGCGCGATGTGCACCCGACGCATTATGGCCGCATCTGCCCGATCGAGACGCCGGAAGGCCCGAACATCGGCCTGATCAACTCACTGGCGACCTACGCCAAGGTCAACAAGTATGGCTTCATCGAGACGCCATACATGCTGGTCAAGGACGGTGTCGTGCAGCAGGGCGCGCGTTATCTGTCGGCGATGGAGGAAGAACGCCTCGTTGTCGCCCAGGCCGATGCGCCGATGGATGGCAATGGCCGGTTTACGCAGGATTTGGTGTCCGTGCGCAAGCAGGGCGACTTCCGGCTGGTGAAGCCGGAAGACGTTACCGCGATCGACGTGTCGCCGAAGCAGCTTGTGTCCGTTGCCGCGGCGCTGATCCCGTTCCTGGAGAACGATGACGCGAACCGTGCGCTGATGGGGTCCAACATGCAGCGGCAGGCCGTGCCGTTGATCCGTGCTGACGCTCCGCTTGTGGGCACGGGGATGGAAGCGGCTGTTGCCCGTGATTCTGGTGCGACAATCGTGGCTCGCCGCGAAGGCGTGGTCGATCAGATCGACGGCGCCCGTATCGTGGTGCGTGCGACGAACGAGGATGCGACCACGAAGGGCGTGGACATCTATCGCCTGCGGAAGTTTATGCGTTCCAACCAGTCCACCTGCATCAACCAGCGTCCGTTGGTGAAGGTCGGGGATCGTGTGGCGGAAGGCGACATCATCGCTGACGGCCCGTCCACCGAGTTGGGTGAGTTGGCGCTGGGCCGGAACGTGCTGGTCGCGTTCATGCCGTGGAATGGCTACAATTTCGAAGATAGCATCCTGATCAGCGAGCGGATTGCCCGCGACGACGTGTTCACCTCCATCCACATCGAAGAATTCGAAGTGATGGCTCGGGATACGAAGTTGGGCCAGGAGGAAATCACCCGCGATATTCCGAACGTCGGCGAAGAAGCGCTGAAGAACCTGGACGAAGCCGGCATCGTGTATATCGGTGCCGAGGTGAACCCGGGCGACATTCTGGTCGGCAAGGTTACGCCGAAGGGCGAAAGCCCGATGACCCCGGAAGAGAAGCTGCTGCGCGCCATCTTCGGCGAAAAAGCGTCCGATGTCCGTGACACGTCTCTAAAACTGCCGCCCGGTGTGACCGGCACCATCGTCGATGTCCGTGTGTTCAGCCGCCGTGGCGTGGACAAGGATGAGCGCGCGATGGCGATCGAGCGCGCCGAGATCGAACGTCTGGCCAAGGATCGTGACGACGAGAAGGCCATTCAGGAGCGTTCGTTCCTGAACCGGCTGCGTGAGAAGTTGCTGGGCCACAAGGCATCCGGCGGCTTCAAGGGCATCAAGTCCGGCACCGAGATCGACGAGGCGGTTCTGGCGGAGCATCCGCGCGGTTCCTGGCGCCATATCGGCGTGCAGGACGACGCGGTGATGGCCGACATCGAGACCCTGAAACGGGAATACGATGTCGCCGTCGGCCGTCTGCAAGCCAGGTTCGACGGCAAGGTCGAGAAACTGCAGCGCGGCGATGAGCTGCCGCCCGGCGTGATGAAGATGGTCAAAGTCTTCATCGCGGTGAAGCGCAAGCTACAGCCGGGCGACAAAATGGCCGGCCGTCACGGCAACAAGGGTGTCGTGTCGCGCGTGGTTCCGGTCGAGGACATGCCGTTCCTCGAAGACGGCACCTCGGTCGATATCGTGCTGAACCCGTTGGGCGTGCCGTCACGCATGAACGTCGGGCAGATCCTGGAAACCCATTTGGGTTGGGCCTGCGCGACCTTGGGCAAGCAGATCGGTGAGCTGGTGGAAGAATACCGCCGCACCGGTGCGCAACGCGATGCGCTGCTGGAGATGTTGAAAGAGATCTACGGCGACGAG
>JAYVXQ010000518.1:0-3144 GCA_043785025.1 Acetobacteraceae bacterium | reverse complement strand
CTCCCACGACGAAGGCGCCGGTGTTGGACAGCAGGGATTGCGATCCGGTGACGGTGATGGCGCCTGAGGCGCCGGTGGATTGGGCGAGGGTGAGGCCGTTGGTCCGTAACGATCCCTGATTTTCGATGAGGACCGAGCCCGATCCGAGATTGCCGATCGTGGTCGTGCCCAAGGCGGTCACCGCTGACGCCGCGCCGTTCACCACCAGCGCGCCGCTCCCGCTCGCGCTATCGCCGAGGCTGAGCGTCGTCGTGGCGCGCAGCGTGCCGCCCGCGGCGATCACGGTGCCCGCGCCGCCCGCTCCGATGACCGCGTTCGCGACCGACGTGAGCGTGGCGCCAGAGCCCAGGGTCCAGGACGGGGTGCCGCCGAATTGCAAGGCGAGGGCGATGCCGTTGCCGGAGATCGTTCCGCCGCCGGTCAGAAACGCCGCCGTATCGGCGCCTCCTGGCGCGGCCAGAGCCGGATTATGGACGGTGGTCGTGTCGTTCCAATTGCCCGCGGTGTTGAAGCCCGCGTCGGTGGCGCCGGTCCAGGTCAGGGTTCTCGGGGGCACCTGATAGCTCGCGAGGCCCGCGATGCTGACCGGGATCTGGGTTCCCACGGCGATGGCGGTGTTGGAGAACAGATAGCCGGCGCCGCCGCTGTCGGTCAGGACGAAGGCGCCGCTGCCGCCCAGTCCGGAAACGGTGAGGGACAAAGTGGTGAGCGACGCGTTCCGCTCGACCGCCGTGATCGTGGCTCCTTGCGCGAGGGTGCCGCTGAGGACGATGGCGAAGGGAAATTGTTGCGTGGCCGTCGCGGTGCCGCCGGAGGTGATGCCGGAGGTGATGGCGGAGCCCCAATCGATCGCGATGAAGGTTTGCTGCTGTAAAATGGTGGTCATGGCCTCTAATTCCCTTCTTCCGGCCATGCGGCGGGATCACCCGATAGACACGACCACACGCGCGGCGGGGGATGGCGGTGCCAGCCCCTCTGTCTGAATTTCATGCGCGTGTATCATGGCCCGACGCTGGCAGAAAGCCGATTTATCGTCAGGACAGGCTGACGGTCGGGGCGGCGGGGTCGCGATCGGCCAATTTGGCGTGCGCATCGCGGATGCTGGCATAGCGTTCCCGCATGGTGGCGGTGCGGCAATCCCAGGCCTCGGTCTTCGCATAGCGGCGGCCGGCGCGCGACATGGCCGCCAGTTTATCGCGATCCCCGTTCAAATCCTCGATGGCGCGCGCCATCTCGATGACGATGCGGCGGGGAAATCCGGGCGGGATCCGGATCGCGACGTCGTCGAGAAGATGCTGATCGGCGTCCTGATGATCGAGACAAATCAATGGCGCGCCGGCCGCCAGCGCCTCCGCCGGGGCGGTGCCATCGTTGTCGCGCACGCTGGTGAACAGGAACAGATGCGCGGAACGATACAGCGCCCGCGGCTCGGTCCAGGGCATGCGGCCGACAAACTCCACCCGGTGGCTCAGGCCGATCTTTTGGACGTGGCGGCGCGCGGCGTTTTCCTGGGGGCCGTCGCCGACGATCACGAATTTGATGTTGGGGGAGAAGACGCGGCGGGCGGTTTCCAGACAGAGCCAGTGGCCTTTGCGGGATTCCATGATGGCAGCCCAGAGAACGATGAATGGGCCGCCGGTGGGGCGGGCGGCCAGCGGAACATCGAGGATGTGGCGGGGGATCCCGACATCCAATAACAACGGCACCTGGCCCGCCCCGGCGCGGCGCAACATCGTCGTGGTTTCCCCGTTGACCGAAAACAGCGCCGCCGCGCGGGTCGCGATGCGCACCGCCGGCGGGAACGGGACCAGCCACACGCGCAAACGGGAGGTTCCGGCCGAAACCGGCCAACAGCGTCAAGCGTGTGATTTGACCGCCGCCCACGGGCCCCCAGACGAAGGGTTTGCCGAGACGCCACGGCAGCGGGGGGATGCTGATCATGTTCCAGCTGACGTGGTGAACGACGTCGAAGTCGATCCGCGTCCTCCGCCGCGCGCGCGAGGCGGAGGACGCGGCGGCGCCAGAGGAAATAATGCAAGTATACCCGGATTTCTCCGAAACCCAGGTATAAATGGGACGCGGGGATCACGCCGTCGACCGGTAAGGCGATATTGCCTGATGCGTCCAGCGCGTAGTCCCCGGTCAGGTCGGTGAAGCCGAACACCGTGACGCTGACGCGATCGCCGGGTCCCAGATCCAGTTGAGTCTCGGGTTGGGCGCGGGTTTGGGCGTGCGCCGATCCGATGAGAGCGAACGCCAGTCAGACAGCGAGTATTTCGCGTATATGACCCATATCAGCGTGCCCCTCGCCCGCTGATGACCGCGGGGATGGTGCACAGCAAAATGTACGAATCCAGCCACAGCGACCAGTTATGGATGTAGAACGAATCGATGGCTTCTTGCCGGCGCATATCCGCGTTGCCGCGCTCGGTGACCTGGCACATTCCCGTCAGGCCGGGACGGACGCTTTGACGAAGCGATTGGAACGCGGGACCGAAACGTTTGACGTGATACCCGGGAAACGGGCGCGGTCCGACGAGACTGATATCGCCGCGCATGACGTTCCAAAGCTGGGGTAACTCGTCGATACTGGTTTTGCGAATGAAATGCCCGATGACCGGTAACACGCGGGGGTCGCGGGAATATCGGTGTTGGGATCGAGATGCACGGCGTTGGGCGGGGCGGCGAGGATCGCGAGCGGACCGGCCGCGGCGGCGGGGTGGATCGTGAACGCGAATATCAAAGCGAGATGACGGAGCACCGTTCCGGCGTCAGGCGTGGCTCGCGACGCGCGTGGGTGGGGCATGGGGAATTCCTGTCGTCAGACGGCGCCGCGGATGCCCTGGGCGCCATGGGCCATGAGACCGCGAGGTTGAGGCTTCGCATCTCGGCTGGGGTTTGGGGAACGTCTCGGAGGGATAGGAGCGCGAACCGGCGGAATTTCACACTCGCGGGCGCTCCGTCACGGCGTCGTCTCGCCGACTCCCTGATTATCCGCGGCGTTCAGAGTGGCACGGCGATTCGAGATTCAATGGCCGCCGAATAGGTCACGATGGAAGGGTCTGGAGCTTGACGCGCGGCGGTCCATGATCTGCCTTATCGTCAATAAGGCGGCGTTGTGCGTTTCAACGCCGCCGACCGGAG
>JAYVXQ010000517.1:0-10198 GCA_043785025.1 Acetobacteraceae bacterium | reverse complement strand
AACCCAGCCGGGATCGGGACCACGAGCGAGGCATCGGCTTGCGACAATGCGCGATCAAATCGAGCGTCTGCGTGAGCATCCTTGCCTCTGGCCGTCGGGCCGGCATCCCGGCACGCGCGAAATGCCATGTGAAGGCGGCTACCGGGCAATTTATGAGGTCCACCCCGACACCGGACAAAACGACACGGCGGGCGACATCCACAGGCTACGCCTCTATGGCCCAGGGCAGGACAGAGGCCCACGCTGATCGGCGAACCCGCGCCGATAGGACCAAACTCAATGCGCTGAGCGCCCGTCTCAAACCGCCCACGGATTAACCACCCCAACCCCACACCCCGCAAACCCGCCGTCATCGCGCGTCACCACGCTCGCCCCATGCGACCGCGTGATCGCCGCGATCATCAAATCGGCCATCGCCCCCGGACGACCCATCCGCCGTCGCGCCGCGAAAATCACCGCGTAGGCATCCGCCGCCCGCTCATCAAAATCCAACACCCGCCCAGAAAATTCCTCGGCGAAAATCGCCGTCGCCAATCCCTCCAGATCACGCCGCCGCCGCCCCTCCGGCATCACGGCAAGCCCGGAAAAAATCTCCGCCCGCGAAATCGCCGTGGTGAACAGCAGCGCCTCGTCCCGTCCCCCCACCCACGCGACCACCTCAGGCGCCAGAACCGGCCGCATCATCGCCGACAAAACATTGGTATCGACGACGAACATCAACAGTCGAAGGTCGGAGGATCGCGCGCCAGCTCTCGCGGCGGCAATTCCAGCTCCACCCCGCCGATCGCCGCGAACCGCGCATGGATCCGCTCCGCCATGTTCGGCCCCGACCGCGTCTCCGTCGCCAGCGCCACCCGCAAAATCCGCCGCGCCTCCGCCTCCATCGAATGCCCGTGCTCCGCCGCGCGCACCCGAAGCCGCTCTTTCACCACCGGATCAAGATTACGAATCGTCAATGACGGCATGACGCCACCCTCTCTTGCTCACCATCCATCAACGTAAGCAATGCATGCAACGCATGCAAGCCACGTTTCAAAACCCACCCACCGTTCACAGACCGGTCACAATCCGCTAATCAACCGGAAACACAAATCACACCCCGGGGTGACGCGCGCCCCCACAACACCCATATCCCTGCCCAATAGCCACCCCACCCGAGGCCCCATGCAAGCCATCAACGCAATCCGAATGGGCGGTTTCGACGTCCTGCCCCTCGTCGAGGGCGGGAAAGGCGTCGCCGTGTCGAACGGTACCACCGCCGGCCATTGGGCATTGGGCGGCGGCGTCGGCACCATCAGCGCCGTGAACGCCGACAGCTATGACGAAAACGGCGACGTCATTCCGCAAATCTACCACGCCCGCACGCGGCGCGAGCGGCACGAGGAACTGATCGACTACGCCATCAAGGGTGCGGTAACCCAGGCCCGCCGCGCCTTCGACATCACCGGCGGCAAGGGGCGCATCCACGCCAATATCCTGTGGGAAATGGGCGGCGCCGAGCGCATCATCGCCGAGGTCATGGAACAGGCCAAAGGCCTCATTCACGGCATCACCTGTGGCGCCGGCATGCCCTATCGCCTGTCCGACATCGCCGCCAAATTCGGCGTGCATTATTACCCGATCATCTCCTCGGCCCGCGCCTTCACCGCCTTGTGGAAGCGCGCCTACCACAAGACCGCCGGCCTGTTGGGTGGCGTGGTCTACGAGGATCCCTGGCTCGCCGGCGGCCATAACGGCCTGTCCAACAGCGAAAACCCGCAGAAACCCGAAGACCCCTACCCCCGCGTCGTCGCCTTGCGCAAAATCATGAACGAGTTCGGCCTGCACCAAACCCCGATCATCATGGCGGGCGGCGTCTGGTGGCTGGAGGAATGGGAACACTGGTTCGATAACGCCGATGTCGGCCCGATCGCCTTCCAGTTCGGCACGCGCCCTTTGCTAACCCAGGAAAGCCCGCTGCCGAAACCCTGGAAAGACAAGCTGATGACGCTGAAGGAGGGGGACGTCTACCTCAACCGCTTCAGTCCCACCGGCTTCTATTCCAGCGCCGTCGACAATGATTTCCTGCGCGCGCTGAAAGGCCGTACCGAACGCCAGGTCGCCTACACGACCGAGCCCGTGGGCGACCACACCGCCGAATTCGGCGTCGGCCCGCGCAAACGCCTCGTCTACCTCACCCACACCGACCTCGCCCATGTCCGCGGCTGGGAGGCCGAGGGCCATACCGAGGCGTTGCGCACGCCCGACTCGACCCTGGTCTTCGTCACCCCAACCCAGGCGCGTGAGATCCTGGAAGACCAGACCGCCTGCATGGGCTGCCTCACCACCTGCCGCTTCTCCAACTGGTCGCAGCAGGAGCCGGACTTCTCCACCAACAAACGTGCCGATCCCCGCAGTTTCTGCATCCAAAAAGCGCTGCAGGGCGCCATCCATGCCGGCGACAACGCGCAGGCGCTGGAGGATAACCTCGTGTTCTCCGGTCACAACGCCTATCGCTTCGGCAAGGATCCATTCTATTCCAACGGCTTCATCCCCACCGTCAAGCAACTGGTCGAACGCATCCTGACCGGCAAATAACGCGATGAAACTGCTGCTGATCAACCCCAACATCACCGAGGCGATGACCGAGGCGATGGCGGAAGAAGCCCGCCGCTTCGCCTCGCCGGGGACCGAGATCACCGCCGTCACCGCCGCGTTCGGCACGCAATACATCGAAAACCGCGCCGAGGCCGCGATCGCCGGCCACGCCGTCCTCGACGCGCTCGCCAACCACATGGCGGGCCACGACGCCGCGATCATCTCCGCGTTCGGCGATCCCGGCCTCGCCGCCGCGCGCGAATTCGCCGGCATCCCCGTCTTCGGCATCGCCGAGTCGGCGTTGCTCACCGCCTGGACCCTCGGCCGCCGCTTCTCGATCGTCTGCCTGACGCCGCGCTTACGCCGCTGGTACATGGAATGCGCCGCCGAGCACGGCCTGGCCGCCCGCCTCGTCAGTGTCCGCGCCATCGACCTGCCAATCCCCGACATCACCGCCGCGAAAGACCAGTTCCGCGACCGGCTGCTGGAAGAATGCCTGCGCGCGATCGACGAAGACGACGCCGAGGTCATCATCTTCGGCGGCGGCCCCATCGCCGGTCTGGCGCGCGAGGCCGCCGATCAAATCCCGGTCCCGACCCTGGACGGGGTCCCCTGCGCCATCCGCATGGCCGAGGCGATCGCCGGGCTTGGCCTGAGACCCGCCACCCGCGGCAGTTTCGCCCGACCGCGGCCCAAACCGGCGCGGGGATTGAACCCGGCTTTGATGCGGCGCATCGTCGGCCCCTGACCGGGACGCGAGGCCTCGCATGGCGCACCCAATCGACGAAACCGAACCGCCCGTCATCCTGCCGGCGGCCTGGCTGAAATTCGGCCAGCGCAACCTTTTATATATCGCCTTCGTGACGTTATTATTGCCCCTCGGTCTCGCCCTCGACGGCCCGCGCCCGCCCGGTGTGCCAACCCTTGGCGGAATCGGCTTCGCTTTGCACATGAGCCTCTGGGCGTCCGCTGTGTTCCTCGCGGTGAACCTGGTCCTGCTGCTGAGCGACTTCACGAAAGCCCGCCCCATCGTCAAACCGCTGATCGGCTGCGCCTTGCCGCTGCTGTGCGGCGGTGCCGGCCTGTTGATCGCAACGTTATGATATCGAAATAACAATCCCAGACCAGGACCCGGAGTTCCGCTTATGCGCCGCCGCGACCTACTGAAAACAGCACCTCTCCTGTCGCTCGCCGCTCCCGCTCTGGCGGTGGGCCAAAAACCGCTCCGCTTCGTGCCGCAAACCAATCTCTCCGCCCTCGATCCCGTCTGGACCACCGCGACCGTCGTCATCAACCACGCGTTCATGGTCTACGACACGCTGTATGGCCTCGACGAGGCGGGCGTCCTGCAACCGCAAATGTGCGCTGGTCATGACATTTCATCGGACCAGTTGACCTGGACCTTCACCCTGCGCGACGGTTTGCTGTTCCACGACAACGAAAAAATCCGCGCTCAGGACTGCGTCGGTTCGATAAAACGATGGGCCGCGCGCGACGCCTTCGGCCAGCAGATCATGACCGTGGTGAACGAGATCGCCGTCCTCGACGATAAACGTTTCGCCTTCCGTCTGAAAAAACCGTTTCCCTTGCTGCTGTACGGCCTCGGCGCCCGCTATTGCTTCATCATGCCGGAACGCGTGACGCGCATCCCACCCAACGAGCAACTGAAAGACCCCACCGGATCCGGCCCGTTCCGCTTCGTCGCCAATGAATGGGTCTCCGGCGCCTCGGCCGTCTATGCCCGCTTCGATGGCTACGTCCCGCGCCAGGAAAAACCGTCCTATTTCGCCGGCGGCAAGACAGTGAAGTTTGAGCGTGTGGAATGGTCGGTGCAACCCGATCCCGCGACCTCCGCCGCCGCCTTGCGCAAAGGCGAGGCCGATTGGGTCGAGGTCCCGCTGATCGACCTCGTGCCCATGCTAAGAAAATCCCCGGATATCGTTGTCCGCGTCAATGACCCCTATGGCTGGCTGCCGATCATCGCGCTCAACCACCTCCATCCGCCTTTCGACAACGTGAAACTGCGCCGCGCCTTGTTGCCCGCGATCGATCAATCGGCCTTCGTCGAGGCGATCGTGGGCGAGCAAGCCGACCTCGGCCGCGTCCCCGCCGGCTATTTCACCGAGGGGCACGACATGGCGACCCATGCCGGCCTCGACATCATGAAAGGCAAAGCCGGCCTCGCGATCGCCCGCGAACTGGTCGCCAAATCCGGTTACGCCGGAGAAACGGTCACGCTGATCGCGCCCTCCGATCAACCGGCGATCATGCAAATTTCGCAGGTCACGCGCGATTTGTTCATCAGCGTCGGCCTGACGGTCGATTATCAGGTGATGGACTGGGGATCATTGGTGTCGCGCCGCACCAACCAGAACGCGCCCGACAAAGGCGGCTGGAACGCGTTCAACACGCTTTGGGGCGGTCTGACGGTCTCCAACCCCGGAAGCTCGTTCCCCCTGCGCGGCAATGGCCGCAAGGGCGCGATCGGCTGGCCCACCGACGATCGGCTGGAAGCCCTGCGCGCGACCTGGTTCGACGCCCCCGACGTCGCGACCCGCCAATCGATCGCTGAGCAAATCCAGCGCCAGGCGCTGGAAACCGTGCCCTATATTCCCTTGGGCCAGATCTATCAGCCGACGGCGTTCCGCTCCGACATCAAGGATGTCGTGAGTTCGCAACTCCCGCTGTTCTGGGGCGTGCGGCGGGGGTAACAGGCCGCACCCGCGTTGCCGATATCCTCAATCGCAAACGCGATCTGTCGATCGGCATGATCCGCCGCCTGAACCAGCACCTCGGCATTTCCGCCGAGGTGCTGGTTCAACCGTCCCGCGCCCGCGAAACCACCTGACGCGGATCACCCCACCGGAGGCTTCGGCCGCGCGATCGGAACACCGCCCACGATCTGGTCCGCCGCCTCCACCTCATCCGTGGTGACCTGATCGAGGTCGGTTTGAAACGTCGCATGGAACCGGTTGACCATGTTGCTCAGACCCACCGTCAGGCAAATATCCATGATCTGCTCAGTGCGGAAATGCGCCGACAGCGCGCCATAGGTCGCGTCATCGATCCGCTCCATCCGCGTCGCCTTGCGCGCGTAATCGATCACCGCCGCCTCCGCCGCGTCATAAACCCCGGCGGGAAACGGATCGTCCAACAAATGCCGCATCTGATCTTCCGAAAGGCCGACACCCCGACCGAGCGTCGTATGAGTCGGAATTCAGTAGAAGCAGTTGTTGACCACCGTCGCCGTTAAATACGCCAACTCCGCGTGTTTCGGATCCAGCGTCGTCCGGCCGCGATACACCGTCATCGCGAGGTTCGAAAACGCCGCCGCCGCCTCCGGCCGGTTGGACATCGCGCGATAAATATTCAGCACCCGTCCCCGCGCCTGTTTCATCTCCGCCAAGGCCGCCCGCGCCTCCGCCGGAAACGCGAGATCGTTCTCATCAACCAATGGAATACGCGTCATCGTTCAAGCCGCCTTCTTCGCCAACATGCCCTGCGCGATCAACGTCTCGGCGATTTGTATCGCGTTCAACGCCGCGCCCTTGCGTAAATTGTCCGAAACGCACCAGAACGACAACCCATGTTTCACCGTCGGATCTTTCCGGATCCGGCTGATGAACACCGCGTCCTCGCCCTGGCATTCCAACGGCGTGGTATAGCCGCCGTCCTCGCGGATATCGACCACCTCGATCCCCGGACTTTCGCGCAGCAGCGCCCGCGCCTCGCCCGCCGTCACCGGATTCTCGAACTCCACGTTCACCGCCTCGCCATGCCCGATGAACACCGGCACCCGCACGCAGGTCGCATGCACCAGGATCGCCGGATCCAAAATCTTCTTCGTCTCCTGAACCATTTTCCACTCTTCCTTGGTGGAACCATCATCCATGAAAACATCGATATGCGGGATCACGTTGAACGCGATTTCCTTGGTGAACTGCTGCGGCGGACTCCGCTCGTACACAAAGGACGACTTCGTGTGGTTGAACAACTCGTCCATGCCCTCTTTGCCGGCACCCGACACAGATTGATACGTTGAAACAACGACGCGCTTGATCTTGTATTCGTCATGCAGAGGTTTCAACGCCACCACCATCTGAATGGTGGAACAATTCGGATTGGCGATGATCCCCTTCTTCGACACCATTTTCAGATGATGCGGATTAACCTCGGGCACCACCAACGGAACATCGGGGTCCATGCGGAAATGACTGGTATTATCGATCACGATGCACCCCGCCGCCGCCGCCCGCGGCGCATGCACCGCCGAAATCGCGGCCCCCGGACTGAATAACGCGATATCCCAGCCGCGGAAATCGAACGTCTCCAGATTCTGCACCGTTAACACGCGTTTTTCGCCATAGGAGATTTCGCTGCCAACCGAACGGAAGGACGCGAGGGCGACAATTTCCGAAATCGGGAAATTCCGCTCCAGCAGGGTTTTAATCATCTCGCGTCCGACCGCACCGGTGGCACCGACGACCGCGACCCTGTAGGCCATGTTGCTCACTCCTGATTGATCGAAGCCTGACACGTAGCCTCCCGCACCGCGACAGGCAAGCATAACGTGAACAAATCCCCCAAACCGGCCGAAGCCCCAAAAAACCTCCGTGACCTTCCTGGGCTCCGAGACCTCCGTGTTAACCCTTAAAACGCCTCAACCCGCACAACGCCAACCCTTCCTTGTCCGCCCAACCCATGATCTCCTCCGCCCCAAGAACCTGAGGATCCCCAAATGCCTCCCAATACCCTGACGGTCGCCGCCGCCCAACTCGGCCCGATCCAACGCGCCGAACCCCGCGCCGCCGCCGTCGAACGCATGATCCGCCTGCTGGAACGCGCGCATCAACGCGGCGTGCAACTCGTGGTGTTCCCCGAACTGGCGCTGACCACCTTCTTCCCCCGCCACTTCCTTGAAAACCGAGCCGACGCCGACCCCTGGTTCGAATCCGCCATGCCCTCCAACGAAACCGCGCCGTTATTCGCGGCGGCGAAAAAATATGGCATCGGCTTCCATCTCGGCTATGCCGAACGCGTGCACGAGCCCGACGCCAATGGCACCCCCCGCGACCGCCACTTCAACACCGCCATCCTCGTCTCCCCCGACGGCGACATCATGCTGAAATACCGCAAAATCCATCTGCCCGGCCACGCCGAATACGACCCGCGCCGCACCACCCAGCATCTGGAAAAACGCTATTTCGAGGTTGGGAACCTCGGTTTCCCCGTCATTCGCGCCCCGATGGGCGGGCTCGACGGCGTCAACATGGGGATGATGATCTGCAACGACCGCCGCTGGCCCGAGGCCTGGCGCGTACTGGGCCTGCAATCCGCCGAACTGGTCCTGCTTGGCTACAACACCCCAAGCCTGAACCAGGAAGCCGGCGGGTTCGAGGCGCATCATCTGCGCGTCTTCCACTCCCATTTAACCATCCAGGCCGGCTGCTACCAAAACGCCTGTTTCGCCGTCGCGACAGCCAAAGCGGGCACCGAGGACGGAAGCGAATTGTTCGGCCATTCCATCATCGTCAACCCGCAAGGCGAGATCGTTTCCATGGCAACGACATGGGCTGACGAGTTGATCACCGCCGACCTCAATCTCGATCAATGCGCGTTGGGCCGGGCCACCATCTTCAACTTCGAAAAACACCGTAGGCCCGAGGCGTATCAGCGCATCACCAGCCAGATCGGCGCGACCGCGCCTGAGGTCTGGTCGAAACCGTGATCCGCTTCGCGCTGCTGATCCTGACACTCACCGCGGCCGCGCCACTGGCGGTCGAATCCGATCAGTTCATGATCGTATCGTCGCAACATCTGGCGGCCGAGGCGGGCGCTGAAATCCTGCGCGCCGGCGGCAACGCGATCGACGCGGCGGTCGCGGTGGGATACGCCGAGGCGGTGACAAACCCCTGCTGCGGCAATCTCGGCGGCGGCGGTTTCCTGGTCGCGCGGCTCGCGGATGGGCAAAATATCTTCATCGATTTCCGCGAAACCGCCCCGGCCGCCGCGCGCGCCGATATGTTTCTCGACAACAACGGAACCTCGATCCGGAACGCCAGCCTGCGCGGTTGGCGCGCCGCTGGCGTTCCCGGCACCGTGCTTGGCCTCGACACGGCTTTGTCCCGCTTCGGCACCATGACGCGCGATCAGGTGATGGCTCCCGCGATCACCCTGGCGCGCGACGGGTTCATCCTCACCCGCGGCGACACCGACATCCTCGCGCGCTCCGCGCCATTACTGCGCCGCGACCCCGCGATCGCGGGAATTTTCCTCCGCCCGGACGGCACAATGTTCCAACCCGGCGACCGCCTGATCCAGACCGGCCTCGCCGCCACTTTGGCCGCCATCGCCGCCACAGGCCCAGACGCGTTCTATCAAGGCGCGACCGCCGCCGCCGTGGCCCGCGACAGCGAGAATGCCATAAGCGAGGCCGATTTCGCGGCCTATCGCGTCGCCGTGGGCGCGCCTTTGTCGTGCGAATTTCGCGGCCGGATTATCCTGTCGGCACCTCCGCCGTCCTCGGGTGGCGCGACCTTGTGCGAAATTCTCCAGATCATCGCGCCGTACGACCTCGCCAGCATGGGTTTTCAGTCCGCCCGTTCCGTCCATATCCTCACCGAGGCGATGCGCCACGCCTACGTCGATCGTAACAATTTTCTCGGCGATCCCGCTTACGTAACGAATCCGATACAAAATCTGTTGTCGCGCGATCACGCCGATCGGATCCGCGCCGCCATCACCGATCGCGCCACGCCGTCGAAGGACCTCGCCGCCGGCATCGCGCCGCATGAGCATCCGGAAACCACGCATTATTCCGTCATCGATCGAAACGGGAATGCCGCCGCCGTCACCTATACCTTGAATGGCGCGTTCGGCGCGGGGGTGATGGCGGCGGGAACCGGCGTGCTGATGAATAACGAAATGGACGATTTTACCACCAAACCCGGCGCGCCCAATCTGTTCGGTCTGGTGCAGGGCGAGACCAATAAGATCGAGCCAGGCAAACGGCCGTTATCGTCCATGGCGCCGACGATCGTGCTGCGCGATGGCCGCGTGTCGATGATCCTCGGCTCCCCCGGCGGGGCCCGGATCATCACGATCGTTCTGCAAACGATATTGAACATGGTCGAGCACGGCATGACCCCGCAAGAGGCCGTGGACGCGCCCCGTATTCACCATCAATGGCTGCCCGACACGCTGTTCGCCGAACGGTTCGCGTTGTCCCCCGACACCAAAACCGCGCTGACCGGCATGGGCCACGCGATCGCCGAGCAATCCAACTGGGGCGCCGCCGCTTTGATCGCCGTCGGCCCGCCGCGGTCCGGGCAGGCCATGGACAGCGCGCCGGTGTCCGACCCGGCGCTCAGCGGGCGGATGCGTCCGGGGTGGTATTATGGCGCGATCGATTCTCGCCGTCCGGCGGGGGCGGCGGTTGGGCGGTGAGCGGCGGGGCTTCACCCCATACGCACCAAGATAATTTTTCCCCTCCATAATATGACGGCCAGTTGCCGCCTTCGTTTGGGGTTGGCGAGGCATTTGTGCAAATATCGTGAAGTACGTTCAAGCATTGTCATCGTGATCGCCGGGACAATGGCCTCGATCAACGCCGCGAGCACGA